>JAJRAG010000170.1 GCA_028682925.1 Methanomassiliicoccales archaeon | reverse complement strand
GTTCCGACGCGCATGCCATGCGAGAGCCTGCGCCATGTTTCCCGCGCTGCAAGTATACACCCCTCGTTCGCGTTCATGGTTAGAGAGCAGAGCGATCGCATTTCCGGCGCCACGGGCTTTGAAAGATCCGGTTGGCTGAAGATTCTCCAGCTTGAGGTAGATGTCGGCTGGCGCGTCGTCCACGCCAAGATGAACCAAGGGAGAGCGGAGAGTTGACTCCGCAATGCGCTCTCGCGCTTTTTCAATCTCGTCAAGAGAAATCGGATTCATTCGACTACCAGGATTCCGAAGACGGATACCATTATGATTCTGTCTCGCCGGAGATAAATGGCTTCGCATAGATCAGAACGGATCTGGTTTCAGCTCTCGTATGTGGTCGGTCCCTTCGTCCGGGCGTCACAACTTGAACCGTCGGGGATCATCCTAGTCGGATCATGAGCGAAACCTACACTCAGCGCTGTCTATTGACCGAAAGCGAAGACGAGAAGGGAAGCAGGGACATGCGAAGGGAGAACCAGCGGGATCGTTGGTTCAAATCCCACCCCCGGCGCACCTCACCGAAGCACTACCTTCTACGGCTCTAGGAGATCCATCGTCAGCATTCTCGTGTGCACCTACGGACGGGAACTGGATGCTCAAAACCCCCTGTATTGACACATTTCTTTGCACGACCTGCCCAACCCTTATGCTACGCAAGAAGCGACTCATCATTTGCCGGATCGAATTCCCGCAGGACACAATTCGTGAGCGAACCTGCTGGGTTCAGGGAAGCATTGCTTGAGGCTGTTGATTACGGACTGATGGTTCTAGGCGAGATCGTTAGACAGGCGATATGGGAACAGATTGAGAATCGCCATGCGCTCAAACGTGAAGAAACCCCTGAACGGCTTGAAGCCTTCCACACGGCACTTGGGAGCGTGCTCGGTGTGGGCGCAGAGACGGTTGAGAAGCTCATCGCCAAGAACCTCTACCAGAGACTTGGCTTGAACTTCACACCACATCCGGAATGGACGTTGATTGAATATGTTGACCACGCAAAGACCACTTCAGAGTCAATTCAAGTTCACGAATAGTGCCTAGGATATGAGAGGATTTTGAAGAAGAGACGGAAAGCGGAAAGAGGACGAGCAGGAAAACGTAAGGGAGTCCAAACACGTTCTGCCGCGACGACGCCTAAAGCCAAAGCGCTTCAAGAAAGCGAAGCAGACTTCCGCAGCCTAGTCGAAAGCGCAGCGGTACCGATATGCATCTCCGACTTGACGGGAGACCTCACGTACGTTAACAAGGCGCTCGCCGACTTAGGCGGCTACACTGTCCAGGAATTGGTGGGTCACCCGTTCATGGACTTCGTACATCCAGAGGACAGAGAGGTGGCCCTCGGCATCTTCACGGAAGCCGTGTCAACATCGGAAGAGGTGCTAGAGATAAAGTTCCGAGTCAAGCGCAGAGACGGAAAGATACTAACCTTAGCCTGTAAGCCCACACGGATTGAAATCGACGGAAAGACAGTCGGTTTCCAAGCAATCATCACAGACATCACAGAACGTGAGCGGATGGAGAGGGAGCTTAGGCAGAGCGAGGAACGGTATCGGCTCATCGCCGAGAACATGACTGAAACCATTTGGCTTATGGATATGAATCTGAAGCCGACCTACATCAGCCCATCCGCGGTATCTCTTCGAGGTTACACACTAGAGGAACTTTACGCTCTACCGCTCGAAAGACAATTGACCCCTGACTCACTCAAACTTGCTTGGGAAACATTCAAAGAGGCTTTGTCCGAAGAGAACCTGAACTCAAAGGACGCACCGACAAGTGTAACACTGCAACTGGAGTTCTATCGGAAAGACGGATCTACTTTCTGGAATGAGAGCACATTCTCACTCGTCAGGAACTCAAAAGGCGAACCTGCCGGAATCCTGGGAGTTGGACGAGACATCACGGAACGCAAACGCATGGAACAAGTCTTGAGAGACAGTGAGGAGCGGTACAGGGAGCTTGCGGATAGTATCACCGATGTCTTCTTTGCAATGGATAAAGACCTGAGATACACTTACTGGAATGAGGCATCTGAAGATCTTACGGGAATTTCGGCGAAAGACGCCATTGGAAAATCTCTCTACGAGCTCTTCCCGGATGTGAAAGGAACAAGGGCTGAAGAGGTCTATTTGGAGGTACTAAGAACAGGGCAGCCCAGAAGTTTCGTGAACGAGTACAAGGTCCATGGCAAACAGTTCACCTTTGAAATCAACGCCTATCCAACTAAATGGGGCATTTCCGTTTTCACCAGAGACATCACCGAACGCAAGCGGGCGGAGCAGGCATTGCGGGAGAACGAGGAAAAGTATCGAAAACTGTTTGAGGAGGCGATGGACGGCATCGCAGTCGCCGACCCTGATACAGGTATCCTGCTCGACTGCAATCAGGCGCTTGCAGCTTTGGTCGGCAGAAATAGGGCACAGCTGATCGGGCAACATCAAGCCATTCTGCACCCCCCGTCCGGCGATAACGGCGAATTATCGCCAACATTCAAACTGCACCTGACCACTCATGAGGGGCAGATGCTGGAAACGCAAGTCATCACCGGCACGGGTCAGATCAAGGAAGTGGAAATCAAGGCCAGCTTGCTGCACTTGCAAGGAAGGAGAATT
>JAJRAG010000169.1 GCA_028682925.1 Methanomassiliicoccales archaeon | reverse complement strand
CATTCAAGGGAACATCAACAAGCGGCAGAACGGTCTCATCAGCCTCGCGGGTCCGTTCACGAACTTGGCTTTCGGGGGAGCATTCCTCCTGGGATGGATACTTCTCCCAGCCGAGGGTGATATATCCATTATGCTGAATTGGGCCGGATTGGTCAACTCACTCTTCGCAGCGTTCAACCTGCTGCCCATCCCGCCATTCGACGGGTCGAAGGTTGTGATGTGGAACATACCGTTATACCTTGCCGTTCTCGCCGTCTCATTCCTGTTCCTCTTGGTAGGGTTCGGCGTCATCTAGTCGTGAGCGGCACGATTCACTTGATCTCGCAAGGGTAACGCAGGTACTGGATAATGCTGCCTTTCCACTCCATGATCTTTCCGGGGTTCAGGATGTCGTTCGGGTCGAGGGCTTTCTTTATGAGTTCCATAGCCTTCAGAGCCTCAGCCCTCTCCTTCTGCATATAGGGTGCCTTCGATATGCCGACGCCATGCTCTCCGGTGACCGTTCCACCGACCTCGATGACCGTGTCAAATATCTCACCGACCGCTATCTCTCCGTTCTTCCACGAGTCGGGGGAGAGAGGGTCCAAAAGCATCTTGGTGTGCAGATTCCCGTCAGCTGCATGACCGTATGTGCCGATGATGACGTGGTTCCTTTCCGCGATCTTCTGGAAAGCGACGACGGTCTCTGGGATTCTGGAAATCGGCACTGACATGTCGTCAGCCAGAGAGACCGAAACGAACTCATCGCCGTATCTGCTCAGAGCCGGCAGGACAGCTTTCCTTCCAGCGGTCCACTTGTTCATCTGTTTGGTGTCCGCGGAGAATTCAACGCTGACCGCGCCGACATCCTTGCAGATCTGGTTGATCTCCCTCACCTCGTCCTCCACCACCCTTGGTTCCCCATCCACCTCGATCAAGCAGAGTGCTTCGAAGTCGGGGAACCCGATGTGCATCGTCTTGTTCACAGCTTTTATGCATATTTTGTCCATGAGCTCGATGGCAGAAGGGATCATGGGCTTCGCAATTATCGCTGAAACGCACTTCCCGGCCTTTTCAAGAGAATCAAAGGCAGCGACTACCATAGCGGCTTTCTTGGGTTTCGGAGCGACCTTCAACGTGACCTCAGTTATGACGCCGAGCGTTCCCTCGCTGCCGACGAACAGCCGCTCAAGCTGGTACCCCGAGGAGTTCTTGATCGTCTTCGTACCGACCCTCATGACCTCTCCATTCGCTAGCACTACCTCTAGACCGAGCACGTAGTCCCTTGTCGCACCATATTTGATCGCCCTCATTCCCGAGGCGTTGGTCGCGACCATGCCGCCGATAGTGCATGCTTCGCCGCTCCCTGGTGTTGGCGGGAAGAAGAACTTGTAAGGTGCAAGGGCCTCGTTGAGCTTGTCGTAGATGACACCCGGTCCAACGATGCAATATAGATCGCCGACGCGGATCTCTTTGATCTCGTTCATCCTCGTCATGTCCATGACGATGCCGCCTTCAAGCGGGACGGCACTGCCGCAAAGGCCGGTTCCCCCGCCCCTTGCCAAGACCGGGACCTTGTTCTTGTTGGCGAGTCTTAGGATGCGCGAGACCTGGTCTGTAGATTTGGGCCGGACGATGACCTCGGGATTGCGATGATGGATCGAAGCGTCGAACCCGTAGACATATAGGTCTGCGATCTTCGTGGAGAAGTCACCCTCCCCTACGATCTCCTTTATCTGAACCAGCAATTCCTGCTTCAAGCCAACACCGAAGAGGGAATCACAGGAAATGGTTAAAATACCTTGCTAGGAGCATCAACAATTGAACGCTGGGAAGTCGGGGATTCATCTATTTCTCTTTCCACTCGTCCTTGAGCAGAGACATCATAACATCGTTGGTGTACACTCCGCTCTTGTACCTGTTTTGCCGCAAGACCCCTTCCTTCTTGAATCCCAGCTTCTCGTAACAGTGCAACGCTCTAGCATTCCTCTCGTCAGCAATCAGATACACGCGGTTCAAAGCCAGCTCGTCGAACAGGTAACGGAGGAGCGTCTCAATCGCATCGGTTCCATAGCCTTGGTTCCAGAATTCCTTCTCCCCTATCATTATCCCGATGAGAACGCTCCGATCCTTCCAATTTAGTTTGATCAGTCCAACATTCCCTATGAGCTTCCCCTCCATCGTGTCGATGGAGAACACCTTGTCTTCGCTCTTCTGAAGGTTTACGAACCATTTCTCTTCGTCCTCCAAGCTCATCGGTGGATTCAGCTCTAGGAACTGCGTCACCTCATGGTCGTCTATCCATTTAACGAAGATCGGCAGGTCCACCCGCTCGACCGCCCTTAGTCTGACCTTCTTGCCTTCAAGCATCAGAGCGCCCCCTGAATTCCTCTTTGAGGATGCTCATGATCAATGCGTCGCGGTATGCACCCTTGTGGAAGTGGTCGTGCCTTTCTCTGCCCTCCAAACGAAAACCGCAATTCTCGTAGCATGCCTTCGCCCTGTCGTTATATTCCGCAACCCTCAAGTACACTCGATGGAGGTTCATGCTCACGAACGCGTGGTGGAGAAGCACCTGGATCGCCTCGCTGCCGAATCCCTTGTCCCAAGAGTCGACCTCTCCGATTATGATCTGTATCTCCGCGCAAGCATTCCTAAGATCTATCTTATCGAGGCCTATCAGTCCAATGTCCCTGGAACCTTCGAGCAGCTGGATTATGAAGTACCGTCTGGTCCTGCTCGTCAGCATCTCGTCGACGGTCTGGAACTCCCTGTCCATCGAGACGCAGAACCAGATGTGCTCCGCGCCAAGGTCCTCGAGAACCCTCTGATCGTTGAACCACTTGTGGAGCAGCCAGGAATCCTTTGATTGCATCGGTCTGAGACCAACTACGTTTCCTCTGAGCATCCGACATTCATCTGCAATTCCATCTAAAAACCTTCCTGATAACGCTGATTCTTAACCTGTATATCTGAGACGAACGAAAAACGAGATAAACCAAGAAGATGTTCAGCGCAGCATGTTCACCCGAATAGTTCTTCTCGGACCTCCTGGTTCCGGAAAGGGGACGCAGACCGAAAGGCTATGCACGGAATTCGGTTTCGCTCACATATCCACCGGTGACCTTCTTCGAGAGGCGGTCAGGACCGGTACGCCACTTGGCATCAAAGCGAAGAGGTTCATGGACGCGGGAGATCTCGTCCCGGACGAACTGGTCATAGAACTCGTCAAGCTGAAGCTCGCCAAATGCCCCAGGGGTTTTGTCCTCGACGGCTTTCCAAGGACCCTTGAGCAAGCCAAGGCTCTTCAGAAGATATGCATGATCGACGCCGCGATCAACCTCGAAGTCAACGAGGAGGAAATTGTCGGTAGGATGATCAACAGGCGCTCATGCAGGAATTGCGGGGCGGTATACAACCTCGAGTTCAATCCTCCGAAGAAAGGTGGTGTCTGTGACAAGTGCGGCGGAGAACTCTACCAGCGATCCGATGATGTCGAGGAAACGGTCAGGGCAAGAATGAAGGTCTATAAGGAGCGCACTCTCCCATTGATATCATTCTATGGCAGTCGAGGCATTCTGTTGAACATCGAAGCTCGGGGCGGCATCGATGAAGTATACAGGAAGATAATGGAGAAGATCAGATCCTCATAGAGAACACTGGAATCGTCAATTCAAAACTGTTCCATTCACAACCCATGTTGGAAACAAGTCCCTGGAATGGTGCCCCTTGGGAAAAAGATTAAGGAGAAGGAACTTATTGAGGAAGTCCTGCAGCCCCGTAGTGTAGCGGTCAATCATGCGGGACTCTGGATCCTGCGACGGCAGTTCGAATCTGCCCGGGGCTACTTCCCATTCCCGATCAGTACTCGTCTGAGTCGTCTTCATTCTAGCCACGAATTCATACAATCGATGGGGCTCGATTTTTTATCATGAAAAGGCCCTACATGAGCGTTAATCAAGGAAGTCCCGGGAAGGAAGGGGAATGAACAGACTAGTAATGGGGATTGTTGTATTCTTTGCGATCCTACTGCTCCTCATTGGGGCGATATTCATCATAGCCTCGGGGCTCACGAACATAGCGACCGGTGCCGTGATGGTCCTGATCGCACTTGTCCTATTCTTTTTTGTATACAAGAGCGAAAGGATCGAATCGGCGAAGCCTACCGTGGTGAGCCAGACTTTCAACGTCAAGATGGAGGGTTCCGGAAGTCTCACTGAGAAAGAACTCAAATGCAAGTCTTGCGGAGCGAGCCTTTCGGATAAGGATTTGAAAGTCGTCAAGGGAGCAGTGATGGCCGCCTGTCCATATTGCGGGACGGTCCAGGCGTACGAAGAAGCCCCGAAGTGGTGAGGGGATGGTCCGAACGAAAGGGATTCTTCGAGCATCGACGACCTTTCTGGTCGCACTTGCGACGATCGTCGTCGCTATTTCGTCCATTAGTATTCTTGGAATCGCACTGACCCAGAATTGTGCGGCCCAGGGTTACTCGTTCTCGGTCGATGCAGAGTACTTGGATGTCACAATGATGAAGGATGGAAGCGTCGATATCGATTATGTCATCGTATTCGCCAACGTGAATTATCTCGACGGAGTGGATATCGGTCTTCCGAACAAATACTATGACAAATCCTCGGCATCAGCGAGTATATTGGTGAATGGGGGAGAGTATGGTCCCGCGCTAATACGCGAGTCCCCCTACGTGAATCCTGGACTCGCCGTGGAGTTCACGGAACAGGCGATCGGCCAAATATCGATCAACGGGGCGTTCACGCTGTATTTCCACGTAAACAACCCTCATATGATATATCTAAACGAACTTGTTCCGGGCACCGTAGGAATCAAGTTCAGACCGACGTGGTTCAGCTCCGAATACCAGATCGGCAATACGGGACTGCTGCAATCGAGAATAATATTCCCGGAGGGCTTCTCGAACTTCTCCCAGGCAATCTATCTTCAGGACCATCCTTGGGACTCATTACAATTCGATGTCGCAACCGGGCGCGTCGTCGCCACTTGGACGGGCTACTCGGTGAGTCCCAATGGAATCTCGAGTGGCACCTTCGACTTTGGCGGAGGGCTTCCCACCGGCTATGTGGACAAATACTACCAACACGACATCTGGGAGGCGCTTGGCGATTTTGGCAAAAGCCTCGTCGATCTGGTAGTGACACTATTACCATTGATCGTTTTCGCATTGATCCTCACATTCATAGTCCTTTCTTCCATCCGACAGGCGAGGAAGAGAAACAAGGATTACTTTGATCCCAAGTTCTGCACCGTTGGCGCAGGACCGCGAAGGGATCTCACGGCCGTAGAGGCTGCGGTCGTCCTCGAAAGGCCGATCGAGATCGTCGCGACCATGATACTGTTCGGTCTCATCAAGAAGTCCAAGGTGAAGGTTCAATCGGAGGAGTTCCCGATGAGACTCTCCAGGCTCGAGACAGTGAGTGATTATGAGTACGAGAACGACTACCTCGCGGCAATCGAAACAGACGGAACGATGAACAGACCGCTGTTGAAGAAGACTCTGACGAAGCTGATAGATACCGTTGGAGTGAAGCTGAAAGGTTTTGACCTGGAAGCGACGAAATCGTACTACGAGGGAATATACGAGAAGGCATGGAAGCAGGTGAAGGACGCAGGGACACCAGAGGAATTCTCCAAGGTGCTCGAGGAAGACAACGAATGGATGATGCTTGACGAGAACTACGAGAAAAGGATGCACGAAGTCTATGTGATTCCATGGATCCTCTACCCCCATCCTACCGGGACCGGGTCCAAGGGTCCGACGTCCATTGGGGGGAGAGAGTCTATTGCAGGCAAGTACGTATCGCAGATCAAATCCGCGAGCAACAATCTTGTGTCTGACGCAAAATCCCTCACCAGGGAGATCACTGCGAAGGTAAACCCCCCTCCGGCCCAGTCCCCGATGCAGGGGATACACGGTGGCGGGGGATGCGCGTGCGCATGCGCCTGTGCCTGCGCTTGCGCTGGAGGGGGAAGATGAAGAGTATCGGATCATGGTGGAATGAAATCCTGGGCAAAGGTCTCAAACCAGGCGTCTACAAGTACGACGGCAGGGGAGAGCTGGCAAATCACAGGTTCCACCTTAGAGTCGACTCGGAACTGAAAGGGGTCCTTCTGATCGATGCTTCGAAGCTCTTATTCCTGAACGGGACCGCGGTCGACCTGATACGATGCGTCCTCGAAGGAAGATCGAACAGAGCTACGGCCAGATACATGCGGCGCCGATACAGGAGGTTGGACAAGGCGACCGCGTTGACGCACTACAATGAGATCAGAGGGCGACTGAACGAGGCGTTGAAGGGTCATCTGGACGTCTTGACCCAGATCGGTTCAGATAAACCCTCGATCGGTGCCGATGACTTCCCAGCGCCGTACCGCATGGACCTCGCTCTGACTTACAAGTGCCAGAACGATTGTGGCCACTGCTACCTCGAACGCAACGATAAGAAGGAGCTCCGGTTGGAGGATTGGAAGGACATCATCACCAAGCTCTGGCAGCTGGGAATTCCCCATGTTGTCTTCACCGGTGGCGAACCGACTCTCTACGAAGGAATCGAGCAGCTCGTTGCGAAATCGGAGGAATTCGGACAAGTGACCGGAATGATCACCAATGGAAGGAACCTCAGAAGGGAAGGATACCTGAAGGATCTTGTGAGCAAAGGTCTTGACCATGTCCAGATAACCATCCTGTCATACAGGGAATCGGTTCACGACAAGCTGGTCGGATGCAAAGGTGCATGGAAGGAAACCATCGAGGGGCTCAGGGTCGCGCTGGAAGAGGACCTGTACGTGAGCACGAACACCACAATAATGAGAACCAATTTCGAGGACATCGAGGAGACGATGAGGTACTTGGTCGCACTCGGTGTCAGGAACATCGCGTTCAACGGCATAATAAGATCTGGAAAAGGGGAGGAGACCGAGGGCATCGACTACGATGAATTGAGCACGATGCTCACGAAAGTCAAGGCTATAGCTGGAGAGAAAGGCGTCAATCTGATTTGGTACTCGCCAACGCCATATTGCGAGTTCAATCCTATCAACT
>JAJRAG010000168.1 GCA_028682925.1 Methanomassiliicoccales archaeon | reverse complement strand
TCCAAACGGTGACATTACTAGGAAGTGGGCATCTGACTTCTCTGTGACCGAGCGCATCTCGGAAGCGTACGTCCTGGAATAAGGCCTCATGTTCTCCTCGAATCCGACAAGTATGTCAGCTACTGGATGTTCGTATCGCTCGAAGAACCTCTTTTCGTACCTATATGCAGCCGGTCTGTCGAGCGATTCAGGCCCGGTATAGAAGAATGGACTGTCGCGGCTCAATGGTTCGAACTTCTCCATGTAACCCTTGTGCTCTCTGAGCCTCCTTAGTCCGTTCAGCAATTCCGGGTGGGATCTGCATCTGAGCTCGACCAGCTCCCAAAGGTTGCCTTCATGTATCGCCCTTTTGATGTTCTCGATCTCCTTTATCGACTCGTGCAGGTTGTGCTTCGCGATAAGTCTGGCTCTTTCCTCCTCACTCATTCTACCAATAGTCTCGATCGTCTGTCCTCGACAGTAGGGGCACTGGCAACTTATTCTCTTCATGTCCTTCAGGTGCATCGTACCCTCTGAGAACATGAACCTGTCATCCCTGGCATACTTTGCATACGACGCCGAATCGAACATATCGCAACCGAGCAGGACGGCGAGCGCGAAGACCATCGGGTGTCCTGCGCCGAATAGATGGACCGGTCTCGATGGCGTTAGGCCCGTTTTCGAGGAGAATATGACATCTACGAGATCGGCGAATCTGTACTTCTCCATCAAAGGGACGACACCACCTATCGGATGGACATCGACATCCAGCTCCGAGAGTCTTCTCGCACACCTCTCCCGAAGATCTGGATAGAGGGATCCCTGGACGACACCAGCTAGCATCATTTCCCCCTTGAGTGATGCAGCCTCGATCGTCCTTTCGATAGTGACGTCGACAGCCTCAGAGGTCCGCTTTTTCCCCCACGAAGGTTCCGTGAAGATGTCAAGAACCGTTCCGATGTCGGCTCCGATATCTCTTTGGAACTCTACGATCTCCTTATTGTTAACATCGATTTCCCCATGGACATATGACTGGAAAGTCCCGCTGTCTGTCATGATGACCCCAGGAAAATCGATCAGGTCATGGACGCCCGCGTCGAGCGCCTTCTCCCTCAGGGCCGGATCTTTACGTATTATGTACGAGTTCGTGATGAGTGCTTCAACCCCGAACTCATCGAAGAGTTCCCTCGGTCTTATTGTCATTATCTTGGGGTTGATGACGGGTAGAAGGCAGGGCGTTTCCAGAGTCCCTCTTCGGGTGTCCAGACAGCAGACCCTTGCCAGTCCGTCCCGTCTTATGAGCTCGAGCATGTCCAGTAGAATCGCGACGAAGCTATTAAGTCTTTCAGACGATTCTATCCTACTGAATCCAGATGGTCAAGATGGAATACAAGATGGTCATTGCCGTCCGCATCGACCTGAAGCTCTCTATCGGGAAGACGGCGGCTCAAGTTGCGCATGCTGCTGTGAACTGTGCTCTCACCTCAGCGAAGAAGAAACCCGTATGGTTCAAGACGTGGAATGAGGAAGGAGCAAAGAAAGTGGTAGTCAAGGTCTCGGATCTGGCGGAGCTGTATTCTCTCAAGGTATCTGCAGAGGATGCTGGATTGCTCACTTCTCTGATCGTCGATGCTGGGCATACTGAATTGCCTCCGAACACGACGACATGTCTGGGCATCGGCCCGGCTCCCGAAGACGTGATAGATAGAGTGACAGGTCATCTGGGGCTGATGTGATTGAAGACCCAGGTCAGGGTCGTTGGCATAGACGATTCACCTTTCGCTTTCAAGAATGGCAGTGTGCATGTCGTCGGAGTCGTCATGCGTATTCCCAACTACATCGAGGCCGTCATGACCGCGAAGTGTGAGATAGATGGAACGGATGCCAATGATGTTCTCGTGAGTATGTTGCGAAAATCCAGGTACCTCGAGCAATTGAAGCTGATAATGATCGACGGCATCGCTCTCGGTGGGTTCAACATAGTCGACATATCATATCTTCAAGAAGCGACTGGAATACCCTCAGCGACTGTGACGCGAGATATGCCCGACAAGGTCATGATAAGGAGCGCCTTGAAAAAGCATTTCCCTGACTGGGGAGAAAGGATGAGGATGATAGACAAACACAGGTTGATCCCGATCCCCACCCTTCATAAGCCGATCTATATTTCGGTTTCCGGGATGGATGTGAACGAAGCGTCGGAACTGATTCAGGGGTGCACTATCCGCGGCAACATTCCCGAGCCTATACGCATCGCCCATCTCATTGCGAGAGCAATCGTGAACGGCGAATCCAGGGGCAGGTCTTAGGTTCTTGATCTGAGAAATTCCTTCAGGCTGTTGAAGAGGTCCGCGTTTCCAAGATCGATCTCCTCAATCGTTATTTCGGCATTGTCCGACCCGAGAGGTGCGATATTCACTGCGAGTTTCTTTCCGTCTACGACCATTCTCGATCCTTTGTCATTTCTATACCTCGCGAGCTTGTCGCCTTTGCTCTCTAAGAAATCTGAGACTATCTCTTCTAGGTACTGAGGATCCTTGTGGAAGAATCGTTTCTCCATGGCCAGGAACTTGTCGCGGTACCGTGCATTGTACGTCATCACTCCCAGCAAAATGAAAAGAAGGCCGCCCACAATCCCAAAGGTGAGTGGATTCTCTGGAGTCAACCCTTCGTAAAGCGCGATCATAGCAACTGAGAACACTGATACGACGGATATGTAGATCATGCCTACGAAGCTCGTTGCGATCTTCAGGGGCATGGTGTTCACGGACCAGCATTCGTAGTGGAGGTCATGGATCTTTTTCGCAGGCCACAGGGAGACGGCCGCCACCACTATCGCGAGAACGAAGAAGAAGTCAAATAATTCTCTGAATACGACATATGAGAAGAGCATGAGTGTGATCGTCACTGGCACAAGGATCGCCAGAATGAATTCGATCAAGTTCTGCGCATGCTCAAGCTCAGAAGCTGGATCTTCAGCAAGTGTGCCCATCGCCCCATCCCTAGAGCACAATAATACTTATCCCATATTAAATGGATTTCGCTGGCACATTCCCCGTTGTCCGCAAATATGTCAGAGAGTGCATGGCTCATGTCCTCCAGGAATGCTGATGCAGACGTGTGACATTCCCCCCGAGCACATATTAGATCTCAGAGGAGTGTTGCGGAAATTCGGGTATGTGGTCCTCCATCTGAGGGCAGTGTCGCAGCCCTCAATGCTTATATATAACAACCGTAATAGGGAGCCCGCTCCTGATGAAGAGGTGAAATGTTGGCAAGAGGTCTTTACACCGCCAGAAAGCTCAAGAACGACCGACAGAAGTTCCGATGGAGCGACAGGACTTACAAGAAGAGAGTCTTGAAACTCAGGGAGAAGTCCGACCCGTTGGAAGGCGCGTCTCAAGGAAGAGGGATCGTGCTAGAGAAGGTCGGGATCGAGGCCAAACAGCCCAACTCAGCGATACGCAAATGCGTCAAGGTACAACTCATCAAGAACGGTCGTCAGATCACCGCATTCGCAGTCGGCGATGGTGCGATCAACTTCATCGATGAGCATGATGAGGTCCTGGTCGAAGGTATCGGAGGAAGGCTTGGGCGTTCATACGGTGACATTCCAGGTGTTAGATACAAGGTCATTCAGGTCAACAACGTATCCCTTAACGAGCTCGTCAGGGGAAGAAAGGAGAAACCGGTGAGGTGATAATATGGTGGAAGGAGTTCAACCTCGACTCGGCCAGGTCCTTCTTTTCGGTAAGTACGAGATGACAGATATCGCCATCAGGGACGGCGGTCTGGCAAAGTACATGGATCTGACCCCCACGGCTGTCCCGCATTCGGGCGGGAAGCACGCGAACCGCTGGTTCGGCAAGGCGAAGATGAGCATCGTGGAGAGGCTTATAAACAACATGATGAGGACCGAAGACTTCACTGGTAAGAAGATGAAAGCCTATAGGGCCGTCAAGGAGTCATTCGGCATCATTGCGGAGAAGACGAAGAAGAACCCTGTCCAGGTGCTCGTCGCAGCGCTGGAGAACGCGGCTCCACGCGAGGAGATTACGAGACTTCAGTTCGGAGGCATATCGGTCCCGAAGGCCGTCGACATCTCCCCATCAAGAAGACTCGACATAGCGATCAGGAACATTACAAAGGGCGCCGTTCAAGCCAGCTTCAAAGGAAAGAAATCGATAGAAGAATGTCTGGCTGACGAGCTCGTTCTGGCATCGAAAGCAGACATGAACAGCTTTTCAGTCGCAAAGAAGGAGGAGCTGGAGCGAGTGGCATCCTCGGCGAGATGAGACGAATTCACGGTGGTTGTTATGGGGCGCAAGGAAGATAATATCCACAAAGCACGATCATTGATACTCGATCCAATTCATATAAGGAACATCGGCACGGCGGCGCACATCGATCATGGCAAGACGACGATGAGCGATAACCTGATTGCAGGCGCAGGCATGATGTCGGAGGAGCTTGCTGGCAAGCAGCTTCTTCTGGACTATGATGAACAGGAGCAAGCGAGAGGCATCACGATCAACGCCGCCAACGCATCGATGGTCCACACTTTCCAAGGCGAGGAGTACCTCATCAACCTGATCGACACGCCGGGACATGTCGATTTCGGCGGTGACGTGACAAGGGCGATGAGAGCTCTGGACGGAGTGATTATACTCGTTTGCGCGGTCGAAGGAGTCATGCCCCAGTCGGAGACAGTCGTGAGACAGGCATTGAAGGAGCGCGTCAGACCCGTGCTCTTCATCAACAAAGTTGACAGATTGATCAATGAGCTGAAGGTCACTCCGGAGCAGATGCAGCAGCGGTTCGTGACGATAATCACCGAGATCAACAAAAGAATCGCGACCCAGCTTCCGGCACCGCTGAACAAGGAGTGGCAGCTGAAGGTCGAGGAAGGGAGCGTCGCGT
>JAJRAG010000167.1 GCA_028682925.1 Methanomassiliicoccales archaeon | reverse complement strand
CGGAGGCAGGGAGCGCATGACAAAGACCACAGAGGACCTCATTAGCGAGATCAACGAACTAAGAAACGAACTCAGACAAATGAGAGAGATCGTGAACATGCTCTTCAACATAGTTGTCGAATCCGAGAGCGACGAAGAAGACGACTATGCAACATCGGTCGGCCTTGGAGGAGTCGATCAGCCCAGATTCAACAACTAAGGATGCTCCATCAGTCTATCGCTAGCAGCTAGTCGGTGGCAATCTAGACTCTCAGATTCGTCATTTGGCGAGATTCCTTGTCTAGCCTCCACGTTCAGATCAGACCAAACCGACTCCGTCCAAAGCTGCAAGTAACCTTGTCTCAAAGGACTACACACCCGAAGCTTATAGGAGACGAGTTCATTGTGGATTCGAGGAATGGTTTACATTGAAGGTCGTCTGTCTGATATCTGGTGGCATCGACTCTCCTGTCGCTGCATATAGAATGGGCAAGAGAGGATCAGACCTCGTTCTACTTCATATGGACAATAGTCTTGAGAGGGATTTCAATCAGATAGAGAAGGCAAAGAATCTGACGCGCACCATTTGTGAGGCGACGGGAAAGGAAGCACATCTCTATGTGGCTTTGCACAGCAGGAATCAGAAGAAGATCTCGGAGGCCTGTGAAAGGGGCTTCCAATGTGTGCTGTGCAAGATGCTCATGCTTCGCGTTGCTAAGCGTTTGTGCATGCTTGAGAGGGCTGACGCGATAGTGACCGGCGAATCCCTTGGTCAGGTCGCTTCGCAAACGTTGCATAACATAATGGTCGAGCAGCATGGCCTCGATTTTCCGGTCCTCAGACCGTTGATCGGCCTGGATAAGATTGAGATAGAAGCGATTGCAAAGGAGGTCGGCACCTACGGAATTTCAATTGGGGCGTCAGCTCCATGCAGGTTCGTGCCTGACAGACCGGTCACCGTGGCAAGAATCGGCCGTGCCATCGAGGAGTGCGCGAAGTTGGATATGGATGAGATGGTCAACTACTCTATCGAGAATCGAAAACAGATCGTCTGACCTCAGAGAAATGAGCATTTCTTGCGAAAAGAGGAATCGTAAATCATGGCGCTCGTTACGCGGTCGATGTATTTCGCCTGGACGATCGAAACATAAAGGATGTTCTTGCCGACCGGGATGATGATGTCGGTCTCCTTCGGGGGCTTCATCTCGATTGGAAGAACAACTGGACCATAACAGGAGGTCGAGACCCTGTAGTCCCTACCTTTCTTCCTTATGAACTCGATGACCTCATTGTCGACCTTAATCTCCTTCATGTGGTACTGCGGATTGGAAACGGCGTATATAATCGTGCCTGTAATCTGACGTAGAAAGGAATAGTATATTATCGAGGCCAATTGTTGCTCATTCGTGAGACTAGTCCTGGACACATCTGCCCTATTCTCAATGCGAGATCTTCCGCTTGATGCGGAGATCTACACGACTCCAGGCGTGATATCGGAATTGGAAAGGTACGGAGACAGTAGAGCGAGATACTGGGAGCATGCGCTCAGGACGTCAGATCCAGTCTCCGATTCTCTGAGGATGATCAAGAAAGCGGCCGAGAAGACCGGGGACATATCGAGACTCTCCCAGACAGACCTGGAGGTGTTGGCTCTGGCGAAGGATTTGGGTGCGACGATACTGACCGACGATTACTCGATTCAAAATCTGGCAAGATATCTTGGTATTGAATACAAGGCGGTCGGGCTGGTCGGAATAAAGAGACTAGTAAAATGGAAGCTCAGATGCACTGGATGTGGAAGGACCTGGGAGGAAAGACATCCTGAATGTCCGGTTTGCGGAAGCCCGCTCAGAACCTCGCGATCGAGGAAATGACCGAGGGACCCTCCTGGCTATTTGTTTCGATGCAGGATCCTTCAAGTGCTCTTGCGAAGTCTCTCCAAGAAGACTGTCTCATCATAGGAGAGAAAAGTATGGATCGAATCGAATGGTGAGGTACGCAACTCGTGTGAATCCTCGCACATCCAGTAATCCAACGGTCTTGGAGTCGAAGTCTCCGATTCGATCTGAGTCGTGCCTATTCGACCGCCATTTGTTCGTCGCATGAGGGACATTAATATACAAAACACTAGAAATAGCTTTCTATTTTAGATATTATCGGCAATGTTATTCATATTTGTTAGACAAAAGACTGAGTCGGAACAGGGTTCGTGTGTTCGTGACCTAGTTGCATCATCAATTTCAGGCAAACACTGACTTGCATCTGATGATGTTTCCCATACGCCTTTCGCCGAGAAATCCCATCGCAGCGCCAAGACGCCACTGGCTACCGAAACAAAGCGAGGCGAGCGCCTTCGTTCTCACCGCGGTGCGAAGAGGTTTCCCAACCTGACCGCGCCACAGCTTGTCGTAGGTGTCGATAGATGTCTCTCTCAACACCTTGGCTGCCGCGACCTCACCAGCCAGCTTGCCGCATATAATTGCGATCGGTACTCCCCCACCATTAACGGCCATGACATGTCCGGCCGAGTCTCCGACAAGCATTCCATTCTTTGCCGTGGTTCTTGACAAGGGCCCGGACATTGGCACATACTTCCCCGTTGGTTTACTGGTCACTAAGTCTCTATCGCCCACGAATCGCTTGAAATAATCACCGACCTTCCCTCTGGCGAATCTCATAGATATCCCGACGCCTACATTCGCCCCTCCTTTCTTTGGTAGGATCCATGCGTATCCTCCAGGGGCCATGCTTCCAAAATACATCTCAGGGATTGGCTCAAAGTCCCCTTTTGTTTGTGCGGTGAGTGCGGGACAGAGACCCTTGTTCCGAGGCAGACCTAGTGATGCTGCAACTCTTGACAATGGGCCATCCGCTCCAATGACGACCTTTGTCCGAATCCGACCTGCAGAAGTGACGACCTCCTGACCGTCGAGGGATGAGAATGTACAGCCTGTGACGATCCTTGCCCCCGCTTCACGCGCCTTTGAGGCCAAGTACTTGTCAAAACGATCCCGATCGGTCGTGAATCCGTCAAACTGGATCTTGAAGGACCGCAACTTCGGATCGTAGATTCTCATCGCGTCGGACCTCATTGAAGTCAGACTCGACGGGAAATCAAAGAGCGAATCCACTTCCACGGCCCTTGGAAGGATTTTCTTGATCTCTTCAATCGACGGAAGGAACTCCCCGCAAGCCACGGGCACGCCAATCTCTTGCTTGCGCTCAATGATCAGAACGTCTATCCCATCTAGCGCCGCATGCTCGGCTGCGGTGCAACCAGCGGGTCCGGCACCAACGACCACCACGTCGGCGCTCCTAATATCTTCGGTCATGTCCGCGTCCTCGAATCTTACCGTCCATCAGGAATCCCTATGCACGACTGCCTTTGCAAGCGCTTGAAGAGAGTCCTTGTAGACCGATTGAGGAACAGACCTCAGACATCCCCTCGCCTTCTTCGAGAATTCCAGAGCATACTTCCTGGCAGAATCGAGCGCATCCGATTTCGACAGGAGGAGAAGAGCTTCTTCCAGATCATTGTGATTCTTTCTTTTCTTTTTGAACAGCGTCGATATCCGCTTGCCTTTTGTGCCGTCGTCCATTGCAAGAATTAAGGGCAAGGTGGGTGTCCCATCCAGGAAGTCCATTCCTTTTGGTTTACCAAGAGTCGCCTCACTGCCAACGATGTCTAGTATGTCATCCGTGATCTGAAATGCGAGTCCCAAATTCAGGCCATAGCGGCCCAAGTCATCGATCTGCCGGGACGACCCTCCCCCGAGCAGCGCTCCAACCTTCGCACCAGCCTCGATGGGCCTGGCAGTCTTGCCCTCTATGATTTTCAAATAGCTCTCGATCGAAGTATCTGGGTCGTTGGCATATTGCCATTGGAGTATCTCGCTCTCTGCCATCTTCGTGCACGCGTCCGCAAGGTAGTTGACGACCCTGCGATCCTGCGGACCTCCAAGCTGGAACCCCTTGACGAAAAGAAAGTCACCAGTGACCAATGCCTTCTGGACTCCGAATTGCCTGTAGGCGGATTCCCTTCCTCTCCTGGTCCTTCCGCCGTCGTTTATGTCATCATGGATGAGGGTGGCGCTGTGTATGAGTTCGAACGCTGCGGCCATGTCGACTATCTTCGAGATATCTGATCCTCCAACTGCTTTATGAGCGAGCAGGACGACGCCCGGACGGAGCCGTTTTCCACCTGAGGAGATGACGTGCAATGATATCCTAGTCAGAAGGCTCTCCCGGGAGACGACGCTCCTCCGTATCTCCTCCTCGACCTTGTTCAACTCTTCGGTGATAGGCTCATCCCAGCGAGTCGGCATGGGTTTTTCGTATTGTTGATTCTGTACTTAACCATTGTTCCGTACCTTTCCTGGCCGTTGGAACGATTGGAAAATCGAGGAAGCATGGAAATCCTGGATGGACGGAATGGGTCCAGATGTACAATGATCTCCGCATGGTGTCTCTGAAAATTATATATCGCAGTTGCTCAAGTAACTGGGGGATTCATATGCAAGGCAAGGCAAGAGTTCGAGACTTCGTCGAGCGAAATCCTCCCACCGTTGACTACGGCGCCAATCTTGAGGAT
>JAJRAG010000030.1 GCA_028682925.1 Methanomassiliicoccales archaeon | reverse complement strand
TCGGTTGGCTCACCTCCGCCTGGCCTGCTTTGATGAGCGTGATATTGATGGATGTTTGGCAGTGGACGTCGCTGATGTTCTTGATACTACTCTCCGGTTTGCTCGCTCTCCCTCAAGATCCAATCAATGCTGCGTACGTTCTGGGCGCGTCAAAATTGCAAGCATTTCGGCACATAATGTTGCCCATGATGCTACCGATTATTCTGGTCGCAGTGGTCATAAGAGTCATGGACGCAGTAAAGATCTTCGACGGAGTCTTCCTGATGACTCACGGCGGCCCAGGCTATTCAACGCAGACTTTGTCACTGTATCTCTACGAGATCGGGTTCAAGTATATGAGATTAGGGTACACTGCCGCAATGGCTATCACCGTGCTAGTCTGTTTGGCGTTATTCACTCGCTTTGTGGCGATCAAACCACTTAAGCCGAAGGTGTGACAGATGAACAGAAGAACAAGAGGAATTCTCGTTAGCTTAATGCGGTACGTTGCAGTGATATTTTCTGCACTCGTCGCGATATTCCCGATATACTGGATGTTTTCGACATCCATAAAGCTACCCAATGAATGGGTTGCGACTCCCTCTGTGTGGTTCCCGTCGAGACCTGTTCTGATCAACTATCAATTCATATTCAGCCAGGCATATGAGTATACGATTGGTCGCCGACCAGAAGAGGCTACAGCGTTCTATAGCTTTGCTTGGTCTTCCATGAAACCCGTCTTCGACAGCCTGATTCTTTCCACGTTCGGGACCCTTATCGCTCTCTTTGCTGGAACATTATCTGCATACGTGTTATCCAGGTACGGGCAGAAGGGGGCTCCCCCTCCGGTGTTTCCTCTGATGTATAGAATGTTCCCGCCTGTGGCGATAATAGTTCCTGTTGTAATAATGTACGCAGTCCTCAAGCTGATAGATACCTACCTGGGAATAATCATATTGTACGCAACTCTGACAGTCCCCCTCGTCCTCTGGCTGATGAAAAGCTTCTTTGACGAGATACCTAGAGAGATAGACGAAGCAGCGATCTTAGATGGATGCTCTCTATTCGGAGCGTTTTACAAGGGGGTGCTTCCGCTGGCCAAGGCAGGACTCGCTGTCACAGGACTGTTCATTTTCATACTAGACTGGAGCGACTTCATGGGAGTGCTGTTACTTGGTGGGCGAAACGTTGTGACCATACCCCTCAAATTGGCGGAATACACGAGCGGCCACGGTGAATTGTATGGCCCGATGGCTGCGATGGGAATGGTCGCCGTGATACCACCGCTGATCTTGGGTATCCTTATCCAGAAGTATCTTGTGAGAGGCTTCACCTTCGGGGCGATCAAGGGGTAAAACCGTGGGGCTACATATAGAGAACCTAAGGAAAGAGTTCGGCAAACTGGTCGCAGTCAAAGACCTTTCTCTGAAGGTTGAGACCGGCGAGTTTGTCTCACTTCTCGGGCCTTCGGGATGCGGCAAATCTACAACGCTGAACATGATTGCTGGCCTCCTCTATCCCACGAGCGGGAGCATCTTCATAGATGACGTTCTGGTGAATGAGTTACCCCCTCGAGACAGAAAGATAGGCTTAGTCTTCCAGAACTATGCCGTCTTCAATCATATGACAGTTCATGATAACCTTGCCTTTGGGCTGAAGATAAGAAAGACTCCCAAGAATGAGATCGACAAGCGAATCAAAGAAGTAGCGGAATTTCTCAGAATTGGAGATGTGCTCGACAAGAGAGCGGGCGGACTGAGACTAGATCAATTGCAGAGAGTCGCGATAGGAAGATCGATGATCGTCAAACCGAGTCTCTTCCTCCTAGATGAACCTCTAAGTAATCTGGATGCCGCTCTAAGAGCGGTGATGCGGGTTGAGCTCAAGAAAATGCAGAAGGAGCTCAAACAGACGGTCGTATACGTTACACATGACCAACTGGAAGCGATGACCATGTCCGAAAGAATTGCAGTGATGAATAAGGGCGAGCTTCAACAGTATGACACACCAAGCGTCATCTATAATCACCCGAAGAACCAGTTTGTCGCGAATTTCATAGGATCTCCATCGATGAACTTCATTGACTGTAGCTTCGCGGAGAAAGATGGCAAAGCGTTCCTCGACGCGGGTGTTTTCAGCCTCGATATTACTGAATTTCATGAGATAGTGAAAGCGCAAGCCACGAGTTCGGAGCTTATTCTGGCAATTCGACCCGAGGACGTCAAAATCATGAACCAGCCTTCAATGGACGAAGCGATCGAAACTTCAGTATACATGGTTGAGCCCATTGGAGTGAAGACCATTGTTACGATGCCGATAGGAAATAGGATGTTCAAGGCATTGGCGGCCGGAGGATTTCGAGCAGCGATCGGAGATAGGAAGTGGATAGCGTTCCAAAGGCCCAAGGTCCACATCATAGATAAGAAAACTGGAAGCGTTGTTGTCTAACAAATCTTGAGGGCTAGTAATGGTGAAGGTCACGCTGCAAAACCTGAGTAAGACGTTCGGTGGAAAAACCGTAATAAGGGATCTAACCCTTGAGATCAACGAGCAGGAGTTTTTCTGCATTCTGGGTTATCCGGGTGCTGGCAAGACGACGCTCTTGAGGTTGATTGCGGGACTTGAGAAGCAAGACAAAGGGGACGTGTACCTAGACAATAAGCTGGTCAATAATGTCCACGCATCTCATCGGGATGTCGCCATGATCTTCCAGAACCTAGCGTTGTACCCGAACAGGACTGTCTTTGAGAATATGGCTTTCCCGCTCAAAGTACGAAAGATGCCAAGGACTGAACTTAGGAATAGGGTACAGGAGGTGGCTAAGAGTCTCAGCATCGAACATCTGCTCGACAGAGCGATAGCGAATCTGAGTGGAGGGGAGAAACAGAGAGTCGCAATAGGACGAGCACTGGTTCGACGGCCGCAAGTGTTTCTCATGGATGAGCCTTTGAGCAACCTGGATGCTCTTCTGCGATTGGAAATGCGAGTGGAGCTGAAACGTCTA
The DNA here is from genome assembly GCA_028682925.1 of Methanomassiliicoccales archaeon. GTDB lineage: Archaea > Thermoplasmatota > Thermoplasmata > Methanomassiliicoccales > JACIVX01 > JAJRAG01. The sequence continues at coordinate 3,065 of JAJRAG010000030.1, read as the reverse complement.
CAAAGAGAGTTGGGACAGACGTTCATTTACGCAACCCCAGACCAGTTGGAAGCCATGAGCATGGGAGATAGAATGGCGACACTGAGTGAGGGACAGCTACAGCAGGTTGATGTTCCCGAGGTGTTGTACAACAAGCCCAAGAATCAGTTCGTTGCGGGCCTTTTAGGATCGCCCGCGATGAATTTCATGGAAGGGTCGTGTAGGCAGTCGGACGGAAGAACCTTGCTCGACGTTGGATCGTTCCAGATAGACATTACAAGGTTCCACAAGGCGCTGGAACGCGCAACAGGCCCGGAGCTGATCTTGGGCATCAGGCCGGAACATATCAAGGTCACGAGACAACGTGGACCCAATAGCACGTGCGAGGTCGTTGTATATGTGGTGGAGCCTTTAGGCGGCGAAATGATTCTTCATCTAGGCGTGGATGGAGGATTGATCAAAGCGTTTGCTCCACCTGGCTTCGAAGCAAAATATGGCGACCACGTCTCGGTAGAGTTTGATCCAAACAGAATCTATCTCTTCGATAAGAAGACAGAAGAAGCAATTCTCTAGCCCTCAATCACGCCACTGCTTTTTGCAGCACAAAGAGAATCACAAGGGCTGATGTGCCGAAGCCAGGATAGACACGATAACGACGAGCCTAGAGGGGCAGACGTTCAAAAACGGTTGTCTCATCTCCTTGAAGCCTCACCATTGCTACGTGAAGGTAGGACGTGTAATCCCCGCCGAAAGGGTAGCATTCAAAGGCGCATAGCCTGAGCTGAATCCTTACCAATTCATCATTGAGCTCGAGGTCGGCTTTCAATACTCTATCGTTCCACGACGTCGTGGCCGGTTGAAAGTCGAACTCCTTGATTATCGCGCCGTCGGATTCTCTCTTCATCGCGATGCGTGATAGAGCGATCGGACGAGATTTTTCATATCTTTCCCTTAGAGTTATGCTCGTGAGGGTACCTGTGACCTTGACTTGATACTCAAAGACTTGACTAGAAATTGTAGGATGCGAGGCCCAAGCATGGTAGCAGACGTCGTTTCTTCCGTCGACTGTCTCAGGGCAAAGGCCTCCTCCTCCGTTCGTCCCCATAGAAAGTTCACTCCCAATATGCTTCGTGACACTGTGAGTTAGCAGTTCCTCTGTCACTGATGGAGACCAGAGCGGTAATACGGTGAGTGATGTAATAAAATACGTGGAGTTTTTCTTCAGGGGCACATTTGACACTCGTTCAAGTCGCGAATGTTTTGCTTCGCTGGTCAGGTAGCCACCGCTCACCTAGGAGCATTTGTCGTGTCGTGGGATTTCCTAAGATCCGCAACTCATGCGATTACGCGAAGTCACTTCTCAAGTCGCAATAGATTTCTCTACAATCTCGAAGGAATTGAATATCAGCTCGCTAAGTGCGCTGCTGAGTGTCTGGGTCTGAAGAGGACTCTCTCGGAGTCCTCACACGGCGGTTACTTTCCGAGTAGCTCGACTATGCCTCTGGTTCCGTCTACTTTGATTATGTCGCCGGTCTTGATTACTTCTGTGGCGATGCTGGTTCCGACCACACATGGTATGCCGAATTCCCGTGATACGATGGCCGGGTGGGCGAGTATGCCTCCTGCGTCCGTCACTAGTGCTTTGATCTTCGGGAACACGTTTATCCAAGCAGGGTTCGTCAACCTGCAGACCATAATCTCTCCGGGCTGAACTCTGTCGAATTCGTCCGGGGACCTGACCACCCTGGCTGTTCCTTGAACCACGCCTGGTGAACCTCCCAAACCCTTAAGCTCCTTAGCTCCTCGAACCGCCTTCTTCCTCCTGTCAAGCTTCTCCGGAAATCCCCATAGAACCTTGTAGGGCTCCTCGTAGACAGCTGACTGGGTTGCCGTGCCGACCCAATCCACCGGCGTCAACTTGAAGGCATCCTCATGCTGCTTTCTCCGCGCGGATACCTTTGCTTTGGCGTCGAAGGCCTTCGGATTTGCGGCAATCTCTCTCATCTCGTTGTATTCTAGGTAGAATATGTCCTCCGGATCCTTGATGACCCCCAACCCCACCAGGCGTCTTCCAATCTCCTGGAAGACCCGCCTCAACCGCGCGTGGGTCCCCTGGTCAAAGTAGAAGTGATGATCAGGAGTAAGCGGCGCCATCCTCAACGCGAGATCCACAGCCTCCCCAAGCTTCCTCTTGTCCTGAGCCTTCTGCACCCTCGCGAGCATATCCTTGACAGCCCTGTCTCTACCATCTTTGACTCTCTTGACATCCTTCGGATAGTTGTAATCCATAGCCACGTACGTTCGAATCAACTCGATAGGAGGAACAGGATACTCACGCCAGGTCGGGTAGATCAGCTCATGAGCAAATATCGACTTATGCCCATAGACATCCAAGTACCTTCCCAGGTCCTTGAGAAGCGTCTTCCCTGCAGCCGACCCCTCAAGATCCTTCAGAGTAGCTTCTCCGGTCTTATTCTTCGGCTCCTCGAAGACCCTACGAAGCGCACGATTCGCTTTCACACGCTCCTTCAGCTTCCATAAACCCTTGATCGATTCCCAATTCTTGTCCTTGATCGACAGCAAGATCCTCCCTATCTCGTCTTCGTCGACCTTTCCGAAGACCTCTTGGTACACTGCTCGGAATTGTAGAAACGATTGAAGTTGCGCGAGGTTGAGGATCCAGTGAAGCTTCCAATGCCTCTCGAAAACATCGTATGCCTCTTCAAGCAGGAAGAGCAGCTCCGCCAACGACGCCTTGCCATACGGAAACCTATCCAGATACCTTAGGTTACCCTCCACCTCAGGCACATACCTATTCTTCCAATGCTGAAGAAACCCCGCCGCATAGACCGGCATGATCATATTGTAATACGGTCCAGCTCTCTTGGCCTCCTCAACATCTCTCGGCATCACAGCCGTGAAGACGTAACCGTTCACAACCTTACCCGGCCACGCCTTCCCGAACGGCGCCCAGAACCGCCTGTACATGTACTCGCAGCACCTAGCCATCGGCAGGTCAGCATCCCACCAAGCACAGAAATCAGCATACATCGGCGAAACGGGACGAGCCACATGCAGGTCATCAT
>JAJRAG010000166.1 GCA_028682925.1 Methanomassiliicoccales archaeon | reverse complement strand
TTCCAGTCCAACGACTGATAAGCACTTGTGAGCCGTCGAGAAGCTTCCGACGGGAGCAAGCCTTTTATACGGTGCCAGACCCTCTGACAGCTAGCCAGGCAAGCGTGTGGTGTACGCAACCATGCAGACATCCTGGGACGCAACCCTATCGAACGTGTTCCTATTCTTCCTGGCCTTCGCCATTATTCTCCTCATCGTCCTTCTGCTCTACTACCTCGGCAGAAGACTCGCGCCCTCCAATCCCTCGAAGGAGAAGAGCACCACGTATGCCTGCGGTGAGGATGTCCCCGCGGTGAAGACCCAGTTCCACTCCCAGCTCCTACGGTACGCCGCGTACTTCACAATCCTGGAGACGGTCGCCTTCATCCTCGCCACGTCGATGGGAGTGCTTGGATGGGTGCCTTTCCTTTACGCGCTCATCGCGTTTTCCGCCGTCCTCGTGCTCCGCAAGTAACCTTGAGCCAAGCCAGCGGCTCAACAGGACTGCCAATCAACATGCCGTCACACCGTGGAAACCACAGACTTGATTCTCAGAATGTACCCCCCGACAAGGCAGCAGACTGCAATGCAAGCGTATACGGATAGCTGCTTGAATGCTTTGTTGATTGACGCAGCGCCGTGAGCGCTGAGGCAGGAGACTAGCTAAGGAGCTAGGGTCTGCGCTGCCGCATTCGCTCCGCCAGCGAATAAGCGGCAAGCCGATTGATGTCTTTCTTACTGACTATGCCGACCAGTTTCCCTTCATCATCGACGAAGACTAGCCGGCTCACCTTGGATTTCAAGAACCACTCTTCTGCCTCGGCCAACGTGATGTTTTGACGCACAGTAAGCACTGGCTTTACCATCACGTCCTTCGCCCGAAGATCCAATGGGTTGCGCTCGCAGGCAATCAATCTGAAGATTATCCCATCTGTAACAATGCCGACAGGTTTGCCCTTCTCCACAACCACCACACTGCTGATCCAATGATCCACCATCGATTTCGCGACCGCGCTCAAGCTCTCATCCGGGCCGCATGTAATAACCTTCTTACGTGCCACTTCAAAGGCTCGCTTGGGCTCGCTCACATTCATCACCAGCGTTTCCCGTTGCTGCCCGCCAGGCAGTCGAACAAACCTCTAGCTTGGGTTCTTTTCGTCTAAGACATATTAATGTCCTTTGCCTGCCTGGCTCCTCGACTACGGCAGCAGACCTTCAAACCATACAGCTAAATCTGGATGACCCTACAACCTACGCGCAAAGCGACGCATCGCTATGGATGGTGACATCAGGTGCAGGACCTGCGCGGCCAGAAACAACGACGGAACAAGGAGGAGCTACTCGCTCACTTGAAGGCATTTCAGTTCGCTCCCAGTTTTTCAACCGGGGTATGGTGCTTCTTTCCAGTCGGCGGACGATTCCACGAACCCTATGGCAGCAAAGGAACCGTTGAGGACGCCTTGGCACGAGTTGCCCGTATGCGAGACAGCGGGATAATCGACGACACGTTCGGATTGGAAGCCCATTATCCAAACGAGGTCAATGGGGATCTAACGGACCTCTACAAGGGGTTCCAGAAATCGACGGGAGTCCGTCTGGTCATGATAAGTCCGAACCTCTTCTACGACCGACGTTTTGAGTTCGGCTCCTTGTCCAACCCCGACGGCAAGATCCGCCGCACAGCCATAGAGCGAACCGAAGAAGCGCTCCGACTAAACGCGGAACTTGAGACGGATTTCGCCGTCATATGGCCCGGAATAGACGGATACGAAAACCCCATCGGTGTCGACTTCTACCAGATGTGGGACAACTTTGAGCGAGGCCTAGCGGAGGCCATGGATGCCATTCCCGGGGTCCGTGTCGCCATTGAACCCAAACCGTACGAGCCTCGGGGCAACAACATCTACAGGAACACCGCGAACGGTTTGCTAATGGCGAGGAACGTCGAGGTCCTTCTCAAGAACAAGAGTAACCAGAAACTGCTTAGCCAAGGGCACGCCTTGGTAACCCTGAACCCCGAGGTTGGTCACGTGCTCATGGGGCACGAGGAGCTAGCCTACGCCCTCTCCTCCATCCTACGGGAAGGCCGGCTGGCCCACACGCACTGGAATAGCCAACCACTCGGCAACTATGACCAAGACTTGAACGTAGGAGTATTGGCTATCGATCAAGCCTATGCGGGTCTGCTCGTGCTGAAGATGTATGGCTACAAAGGTCGACTGGGTCTCGACATCAATCCAGAGCGCATGCCCATCGAGACAGCCCTGTCTCTCAACATCAACGCCATTCGCGCGATGACAACGCGCCTCAACAAACACGTTGACTACGAACGGCTAGTCGAGGCCATGTATGAGCCCGACAAGAACCGAGGCGTCGCAGAAGACGTAGTGATACGCGCCCTTGCCCCCGATTCCGCAGGCCTGATTGACCTGCGCAAGTCCAGGTAAAGCCCGTGTGCGAACGTCGGTTCGCAGTCTAACCGTTCTGTGGCAGGTTGACGGATTTCTTTGCAGCAGATACCGACAGTGGCTGCAGGATGGGGGTCGTTTCTGCCCAAAGCAAGGCAGCAAAGAGATCTAATAGATCCATTCAGAAAACGGTCTATTCCTTGGTCTCCGCGGCCCTAGCTTCTTCCGCTCTCAAGTCCTTTCGTAGGACCTTGCCAACCAGATTCTCAGGAAGCTCTTTTCTGAACTCAATATACTTCGGGACCTTGTAGGGTGCCAGCGATTTCTTTGCGAACGCTTTGATGTCGTTTGCAGTCTCTTCACTTTCAGCAAACCCATCTCTTAGCACTACGTATGCCTTGACCCTCTCACTGCCTGGGGTTTCTGGGTCAGGTATGCCTAATGCAGCAGCCATCAGCACAGCTTTGTGCTCAAATAGAACATCCTCGACTTCTCGTGGATAGACCTTGAATCCGCTAACATCGATCATGTCTTTCTTCCTGTCTACGATGTAGAAGTAGCCATCTTTGTCCATCTTGCCGATGTCTCCAGTCTTGACCCAACCATCTTTCTTTAGCTGGTTTGCAGTTTCTTCGGGCTTGTTCCAGTACCCCTTCATGACTTGTGGGCCTCTGATCATCAGCTCGCCTTCGTGTCCGACAGGCATGATCTTTGAATCATCATCTATGGCGACGATCTTGACCTCAGTGTCAGGGAAGGGGACTCCGATTGAGCCGATTCTCCTTTTCCCTTCGCCCAGTGGATTGCTGTGAGTGACGGGCGAGCATTCGGTCAACCCGTAGCCCTCAGAGATCTTCCCACCCGTTTTCCGTTCAAACTCTTTGAGGACCTCAGGCGGCATAGCGGCGGCACCCGAGTTGCATATTCTGATTGCCCTCAGATCCTTGGCGTAATCATCAATGTCGTCCCGCTCTAGGAGACGCATGTATACGGTGGGAACCCCTGGAAACATGCCCGGCCTCGTTTCCCGAATAAGTTCGAGGAGCGACTTTAGATCTCGCGGGTCAGGGTTCAAGACCATTGTTACAGCGTTGTGTATCAGCGTGTTCATACAGACAGTCATGCCGTAGATATGAAACAGAGGAAGGTTGGTTAGTGCTGTCCATTTGCCTCTTTGCACATCCGGCACCCAAGCGGCTGTAGCCATAGCGTTGGACAAAAGGTTCAGATGCGTAAGCATTGCGCCCTTCGGTAGTCCCGTAGTGCCTCCGGTGTACTGGAGTACTGCAACATCTTCCTTTGCGTTGACCTTTACCTTCGGGGGGTTTGGCTTCGTCCTGTTCACTAGGTTCAGGAATTGCTGTGTGCCGGCTATCTCAGGAGGCTCTCTCTGGGCTGCAGGAGTATAGTCGAAGACATCTGTAATGATTATGTTTCTCAGCCGAGTTCTATCCTTTATGTTCTTGATCTTCTCAAGTTGCCTGTCCCAGGCTATGATAGTTTCTGCGCCGGAGTCGTTCAGTTGGAAAGCTAGTTCTGGTTCTGTGAGTAGAGTGCTGCAAGCTGTGACGATTGCGCCTGCTTTGAGAATGCCATAATAGCTGAAAAGAAACTGAGGGAAGTTAGGCAGAATGATCGCAACAACACTGCCTTTCTTTACACCCATACTCACCAGAAAAGTCGCAACTCTGTCAGATATATCCTTGAACTCCTTGTAGGATATCTTTCTTTTCAGGAAGTATATCGCTGTGCGACCTCCAAAGTCCTTAGCTGCTCTATCGAGCAGCTCACACAGTGGGATCTCAGGATAGTCGATGTGTGCTGGAACCCCTTCGTCATAGGACTTTAGCCAGCGCTTATCGGCATACGGATTTACATTCTTCTCGGTCACGGTTCAGAAAGCACCTCTAGTCTCGGCACCTTGTTTACATGTCACTCTTTACCTTGAATCATGTCAAGAGATTCCACGGCAGCCTCACATACATAGTCACACTTGTCATGTATCAGATTCTCTATGGCAGGTACGACCTCGGGACCAGATGCACCGATCCTTCCAAGAGCCTCTACTGCCCGCCATCGGACTTCGCCATTCCTATCGCCAAGCAGATCGACGAGTCTCGAGGCGCTCTTGGCCGCAGCCGGACCGATCTTCCCTAAGGCTATCGCAGCCTCTCGACGAACTATTGTATCGGAGTCACCTAACGCATCCTGCAAGCCTTGGACAGCACCCTTTGCTGAGCTTCCCATTCGTCCTAGCGCTCTTGCTGCTTCCGTTCGAACTGCTTTCTTGCCGTCTTTCAAGGCTTCAACCAAGCCTGGAATGGCGTCTACGGCATCGGAGCCAATCCCTCCTATTGCTCCCGCGGCCAAGCATCTTGTATTAGCGCTTGGATCAAGCAACGCCTTGGTCAAAGCCGGTAGAGCCGGTTTGCCTATGGTGCGAAGCGAGTCGGCTGATTTTCCACGAACCGCTTCATCCGAGTCATGCAGCATGTCCGCCAGTGCGTCAATTACCTTAGGCTTTCTAAGCTTCATCTCGCCCAGCGCTTCAACCGCTCCTCGGCGTAGAATTGGATTCCCTTGGTTCAGAGCTTTCATCAGACTCGGGACAGCTTCCTCTCCTATTCTTGCGAGAGCACCGGTTGCTCTGAAACGGACTCGCCAATCTCTGTCTTCAAGTGCTATCATGAGGCTTGGAATTGCCTTTGCGGCTCCTTCGCCTATCTTGACTATTGCACTAGCTGACGCGGTCCTGACCGTCCAGCTTTCATCCTTCAGGGCATTCATCAAGTCTGGAATAACCTTGTACGCGTCACGACCTATTCGCCCGAGCCCCGCAGCAGCCTCTGTTCGAATCTCTTCGTTCTCGTCTTTGAGAGCACCGACGAGACTCAAGATTGCCTCGTTCGCAGAGCTCCCTATATCACCTAAGGATATGGCTGCCTGTTTGCGAACCGAGACTTCATTGTCCTTCAAGAGTTTCGACAGTTTGGGCACACTTTTGGCTGCGCCCTTGCCCATCTTCCCCAAGGATCTTGCGGCCTCGCGACGTATGCTCCAGTCTTCATCCTCCAATCGACTCATGAGCTCAGAGACACACGGAGCAGCTTTTTGACCCAGATCGCCCAAGGCAACGCACGCATTGAAACGAACCGATCTCATCTCGTCCTTCAAGTGGGTGGCAAGTTCCTGTAGGATAGCGGGGTCTTGCTCAGCCCTCGAAACGACCAGGTCGACTTTGCCGTCTCGCAGCAGATCTAATA
>JAJRAG010000165.1 GCA_028682925.1 Methanomassiliicoccales archaeon | reverse complement strand
GCCGGGACTTATGAGGACGGTCTTCGGACAGCACGAGAGGTTCAAAGAGATATACTGGTCAAGGTTCCCCGGCGTCTACCTTGCGGGAGACGGGGCGAGGAAGGACGAAGACGGGGACATTTGGATCATGGGAAGGGTTGACGACGTCATCAAGGTCTCCGGGCACAGGATCGGCGCGGCCGAGATTGAGAGCGCCCTGGTAAGCCACAAGGATGTGGCCGAGGCAGCGGTCGTTCCGATGCCCCATGCGATAAAGGGAGAGGCGATATTTGCCTTCGTCACATTGAAGACCGGAGTCAAGGAGTCCCCAGAGCTGAAGAAGGAACTGATACTGCACGTTAGGAAGAACGTCGGACCCATCGCGGCTCCCGAGATGATTCAGTTCGCCAATGCGCTCCCGAAGACGAGAAGCGGGAAGATCATGAGGCGCATACTCAAAAAGATCGCTACTGGGTCGGTCGAAGACCTCGGTGACACTACTACTCTGGCAGATCCGAGCGTGGTCGACAAGCTCGTAGCGGCGAGAAAAGAGCTTGAAAAGTAGTCGTGCCCCAGGGTGATGCTGGAGAGGTCGGCAGGAAGCGATATTCCGAAAACCAATTAGAGGCTCTCACTCGATTGGCCGTCTTACGAGAGAGACCTCCGTTTTCTCATTTATCCTTTATTGCGATTAGTGACGATGTTCTGTCGGCACACGCATGAAATCTGGATTGGATTGTTTCGTTCAATCAGACGCTGGAGCCAGAAATTCGATACCGACTACGGTCAAGAGTATTATTTATCGGGGTCCGTTATCTTCTGATGTCGATCGCACGAATGGCAGGTGCCTGAGGATGGAAGGGAAAATCGATCTCCGCAGGAAATTGAACACATTCGATGTGACGAATCTCGTGGTGGGTTCGATCATAGGCGCGGATATTTACGTCGCCACAGGAATAGGCGCGAAGCTTGTAGGCCCCTCCTCATTGTTAGTCTGGATTCTTGCCGGTGCGATAGCCGTTGTCATTGCTCTCGCCTTCGCGCATTGCGTCATGATTCTACCAAAGGTTGGCGGTCCCTATGCGTACGTCAAAGACATTTCCAATCCTTTTGGAGGATTCATTGTCGGTTGGGCACTGCTCCTTGCCGAGTGGTTCTCACTGGCAGTTTTTCCAGTCGCTTTCGTCCAGTACTTCTCCGCGCTGATTCCTGGCATCACTAGTCCTTACGACGTCTTGATTAAGGGAATTTTCATTCTGATCATAATCGCCACAAACGTCGTCGGAATCAAAGCGGCGGGGAGGTTCAATGATGGTCTGACTATCATCAAGCTCAGCCCTCTGGTGCTGATAATCCTCGGAGGAATCGTCTTCTTGACCACGCAGCCCGGTGTAGTGTCTTCTAACCTTACGCCTTTCTTCACTGGTGATACGTTCGCTTTTGGGCAAGCGCTGGTCCTCATATTCTGGGCGTACGCTGGATTCGAGCTGTCAACCTTGCCAGCCGATGAGATCAATCGGCCAGAGAAGACGATTCCAAGGGCTATAGTACTTGGCATGTTGATCGTCGTGGCGTTCTACTTCTTGACGAACCTTGTCGTCATAGGTTCGATCAGCCAGTCGACTCTCTCATCTTCCGCCAGTCCGCTCATGGACGCAGCTTCCTCGATGTTCGGTCAGTACCATTTGCTATCTTCCGTAGTGATACTAATCGTAGGCGTCGGAGCGCTCCTTTCAATAATGGGTGCGGACGAATCCGGTACGATAGGGACATCTAGGCTCGCCTACGCGATGTCGATCGATGGTCTCATGCCCCGTGCGTTCAGCAAGCTGCATGGCAAGTACAAGACCCCGTATCTCGGTCTGGCAATACTCTGCTCCACAGCTTTCGTTGCCAGCCTGCTCGGGGGATTGGTCGCACTGATAAATGCTTCCGTCTTCCTCCTCGCTTTCGTCTACTTCCTGACCTGCATTTCCGCATTGATCCTCGTTCGCAAGCATCCCGAAACCTCCAGGAATCTCCGATGGAAGGTCGTCGTCCCTGTCTTGGGGATGGCGTTCTCGGCAGTTCTTATGGTTCTTGTCGAACCGACACAAATCCTCATATCGCTCGTGCTTATCGCCGCCGGAGTTCCGGTCTACATATGGTTCACCCCGAAGAAGGAAATGCACGAGCTTCGCATGGCTTACCTTTCTAGAGAGGCTATCCTAAGGAGGGCACATGCTCAGCGAAAACGATTCCTCGCATATCCTCTGAACAGGGTCATCCGCGTGATTTACAGACTGACGGACACCAGCATAGCCTGGGTACTGGGGGACAAGGAGAGGTCAAGCAAGAGAGATGATCTCAGATGAAGCGTGTGGAGATCCCTTGATTCACTCTGCCTCATCGGTCTTGCGTTCATTGAATCTCAATTCGAATCTGTTATCTTCCTTGACTTCGCAGCCATTCCCTCACGTGTGGATTGAAAAGATTGTTCCTTGCCACAATCCTTGCCGTCTGATTGCGCATGACGATGCTCAAAGCTTCGAGGGCTCCCCCCGCACTCTTCCATGTCTCGGCATATGCGGCGTAGCCGCGGTCGACGAGCTCATCGAGCTCCGCCTTTGACAAGCTCTCCTGATTGTATTCATAAATCCGGTGATTCGTCTTCCAATCGTCAGGCTGCACCAATCCTTTCTCCTCCATTTCCTTCCAGATGGCAGTGCCGATTAGGCAGTCAAGGACGTTGACCTGTATGGCATGTGGTCGCGCCTTCCTTATGAACTCAATAGTCTTGAGGATCTCTTCCTTTGTCTCGCCCGGGGCTCCGATTATGAGTGACACCACAACGACCATTCCAGCCCTCTTGGCCGTCTGTACGGCTCGGAAGGATTGCTCTGGAGTTATTCCTTTCTTGTAGTAGTCCAGAACATGTTGGGAGGCGCTCTCCACGCCGTAATAAATGATGTTGAAACCCGCTTTCTTCATCTTCCTCAGGAGCGAATAGGGTGCATTGTCTACTCTGCCCTCGCAGTAGAACTGCATCTTGATCCTTTTCGATCGGATGAGGTCGCAGATCTCCTCCATCCTCTTTTTGCTATTGGTGAGATTGTCATCTATCATCACGCAAGACTCATACCCCTCGCCCTGGAGCGATTCGAGCTCCTCGATGACATTCTTAGCACTCCTGGGGCGCCATTTTCTATGAGAGAATGCCGCGCATGAACAATACGTGCATTTGTATGGACACCCGCGTGAGCTGCAGAACGTCGTCAACTTTCCAAAAGTCAATCTGATGTTGTTGAAATAATACGCATAGTCAACATCATGTGCGAGGTGCCTCGCTGGAAATGGAAGAGAATCGAGGTCATCTATCAGGGTGGGGGGGTTGCTGTGATGATGAGCGTTTTCGATGAATTCGATACCCTCGACGTCTGCGGGTATCTTCCCTTGCTCGATGCAGGTCAGGAGTCTGGGGAACGATTTCTCTGCCTCACCTTTGATTATGAAGTTGACGAAAGGGAACTCCCTCAGGATTCGATCGGCGGCGAAAGTGGCCTGGAATCCTCCCATCACCAGGATGGTGTCCGGAAGAGCAATCCGGATTTCCCGAAGCGCATCGATTGCGCTTATGAAAGTGTGAGTGGAGCAATTCATGCCGAATACGTCAGGCCTCTCCTGTATGGCGCGTCGGACAAGATCCTCTTTCTTGAGGTTCTCACAGAACGCGTCGATTACCTTGACTTCATCGCCTCGCTGGGCGGCTACGGATGAGGCAATGTAGAGCAGACCCAACGGAGGCCATAGCTCCGATGTCTTCCACGGAGGTGTAGAAAGAACGACTTTCATCGGTTATCCTCGACCCACTTGGTCCTGAATCCTTGCATCCATTTCGGTTCAATTCGTGTTAGCCCTTCCTGGTATTTATTTTCGTTGCTGAGCCATTCGATTTCTGTTGACTTCGTTTCTCAATCAGTTCGATTTCCTTCTTGCATTATTATGCGAGATTCCGTGCGGAAAGACTTGAGCGATGGGCCCTACCTTCGTCTTCTTAGGGAAACTTCTAAAGGGCTCGAGGAACGTGCCTAGGGATGAGAGGAATCCTATGGAATGGGACAAGGGAAGAGACGTATTCAAGGTGGCCGGATTCTCATGGCGATTGGCAGTGACAATAATGCTGGGGGTTGGATGGCTTTCTTTCCTGATTTTGTGGCTGTTCTTCTCTGCAGGGGACTACGATGTCTATCAGAATCTGGCGATCATCTTCGTGTCGATCATCGTTGTGATAGGGTTGCTTGGTGCGATGTGGGCGACATGGGGGTTCAGATATGCGAGAGAGCACGCCGTGAAGAACATGGAGGTCAAAGACCAGTGGCGCAGGTGGTTCGGATGGAGAGGTATCGCTTCCGGCATTATCTGGCTTGGATGGCTCGTCTGGCTCCTCACATGGTTGTTTTTCTACGCGGGAAATTACAACCTCTATCAGAATCTTGCTGTTTTCATCGTCTCTCTACTGGCCGCTGGTGGGATATCAGGAGTCATATGGGGCACGGTAGGCAGAAGGATGAGGTGGTAGTCCCCCGACAGAATGATTCTTAGCTCGATTCCCGATACGGTAGGAGCAACCCAGGGATCGAAATGGAATTCATAGAAGTGGTGAGATCAAGGCACAGCGTCAGGACCTACCAGGACAAGACGGTTGAAGATTAGTAACTTGAACGGATTATGGAATGCGGTCGTCTCGCTCCCTCTGCCCGCAATTCTCAATGCTGGGATTTCGTGGTCGTCAAGAAGAAGGAAACGATAGAAAGGATTGGCGAGGCATGTGGGATGCTCAACCCATGGCTCAAGAAGGTCCCCACGATCCTCGTCGCGTGCGCTGACCCGCGCGAGAGCATCTCTCGGAATGAATGGACTACTACCTGGTCGACCTCGCGATCGCCCTGGAACACATCGTGCTCGCCGCCACCGATCTGGGCCTGGGGACGTGCTGGATAGCTGGGTATGACGAAGAGAGGGTCAAAGAGGTTCTCGGCGTTCCAAAGGGGATAAGGGTCGTGGCCCTTACGCCCTTGGGATATCCCGCCGAGAAGGAAGGCATCGGAGGAAGCATGATTAGAGTGTTCGCGCGAAGCGGGAGACGGAAACCGATGCAAGAGCTGGTCCATCAGGAGAGATGGTGACGATCGACATACCCCAAACGATTCCTTGTAAGAGATCATCGGACATGATCTCGGAATATTGGATCGTCAAGGCTCGAGCAGGTCGAACCCTGTCTCTCCATCATGTCTTCTCTTGGAACTTGTCCCCAAGATCTCGAGGATCACTACCTCCACCACCTGCCAGACCTTCACTCCTCTTCTGATGCATCCTGTCTTAGTGGAAGAGCCTCTCCCGCTTGCCACATGAATATGGGAGATCGGCCGACCTCCTTCGTCTGGGAAGATGGTTCCGACGCCAGAGATTTCGTGTACGCCATCGACGACGCGTTCCATTGGCACTATAGGTCTATCGGCGCCGTCTTTTGGACCAACCACCAACTTGCTGCCTTTGTCAATACCACCGATCACGAAGACCACCGCGGCAGAAATCATATGCTCTTCAGCAAACTCTTCAATGGTCTTGTGAAGCACCTCGCCGTTCTCTAGTCTCATAACGAATAAGCGTCCCTGCTTCCCTTCAGAGTACTTCATCACACAACCCTGCTCTACGAAGTGGACATAGTCACCTGAAGATGCATAATTGCTTCGAAAGGAAGATCGGAGAGCATTTAGTCCGCACCGATGTCGAGGTTGTTCAGTTTTTAGCCTTTCATCATGCATCGTCATTTATGTCCTCGAATCGTTCGCGTGCAATGTTCTGGCCGAGTCGATTAACGTCATTCATTCATTGAGATTCTCCTCTATTCTCGACTCTCAACGATGCTCGAGTTGCCTTGATGGAAGTCTTTTAATAGTGTACCTAGCATCAATCATCCCCGGGATGGGCTCGACTTTGATTAATTGCACTAAATGTGGTATGAAGAACAGATTCGGAGACTTGTACTGCTTGTCTTGC
>JAJRAG010000001.1 GCA_028682925.1 Methanomassiliicoccales archaeon | reverse complement strand
GACTCTCTAGCGACTGGCACGAATTCAGGCTCGGCCACGATGGTGACCGCGGTCTCTTCGATTTCGAAATGCGTCCTGATTACCATATGCGCAGCTTCATTGCATTCGGAGGGCATGCATCGAGGCACAGGCCACATGCAATGCACTTGTCCGACTTGAAATGGACCTTGTAGGTCTTCTTATCCATCTCGAACGCGTCAGCGGGGCAGATTGAGACGCACATTCCGCAGTGCGTGCATCGCTCCTCTTCCTTGCTGACATACTCATTCAGCTCCTTGACTTCGACACCTTTCTCCTTAAGGTACTTCACGCCGCTCGTTATCTTGTGAGGCTTGCCCTCTATCTCTAGAAGAAGGCGTCCTCCCCGCTCGTCGATCTCCGCCCTCAGTATGTTGACCATGAGGTCGAACTCCTTCACTATCATGTATGTGATAGGTTCACCGACTCTCGCAGGCGAGAATCCCAAAAGGTACTTCCTCCTGGCCATCACTTCACCTCCTCTTTGGAGACAATCTCGAGCGGTTCAACCGCCATGTCCTCGGGCAGTCTCTCAACTGGTTCGGTCAAAAGGAACTCACCCTTCTGGATCATACCTTTCAACTTCTCCGCTATCTGTCTAGCCAGGTAATAACTAGATAGGGAAGAGGTCTTCACTTTCTTCCCGAACAGTTCGATTGTCCCACTCCTCAGCTGGGCGTAACTGACCTCCTTTATGGGCTTCCTGTTCCTGGATTGGATCGAGTAGTCAAGAACAGGTGCGAAGATGTCTTTGTCACTGATCGCCACGCATTTCATCATCTGCTCGTCGAGGATAGGTATCGGCACGCCAATACCAACTGCCAGGGACATCCCGTATTTTCTAAAGTCAAGTGCTCTTATGTACTCGGCAGACATCTGCTTCATGTCCCCGATCACCGCGAGGGTCCTAGAAGCTCTGGTCGGAACGTTGTTCTTCATCGGAGTCTTGGTGTTGAACTGAGTCCCTTGCCAGGCCACGTATCCCTTTGCCCCGCCCAGGAATATTCTTGTTCCGATGCCAATGGTCCTGCATTCTGGATCGTTGAGAAGGGGAGACAACTGACCCGCGCTGCTGTAGGTCGCGTTGCCATAGTTCGAGAGGAGCTTTCCCATATAGGTGAAAAGGATCGTGTCGGAGGAATTTGTTGCGACGCTGTAATTCTGGTATGCGTTTCTCGGGTTGTAGATGTAGGCCTGGTTAATAGTCTTCAACGACACGTACGTCTCAATCTTCCTTCGCGGATAGCAGTCGGTCCCATATGCGGTCGCCTTGAGATGGATCGGTTTTCCGGCTATCAACTCCTCGATCACGTTGGCCCCGCCATAATCCATATTCCCATTTTCTCTAAGCTCGGTCGCACCGATATATGCGTCCACGGCAGCCAGACCTGTGTAGGCCGGGACATCGTTCAGCCAGACCTTCTGCATCTTGATCGGTGGTTCTGAGTGTCCAAAGTTCAGGAATGCACCAGATGAGCACATGGCGCCGAAGGTGCCTGTTGTCACGACATCCACTTCTTTCGTCGCCTTTTCAACACCTTCTCTTCGGACGACATCGATTATTTCCTCTGCGGTCATCACTAAGACGTCGCCCTTCTTTATCTTCTGGTTTATCTGCTGAACCGTTCTCACCACTCTATCACCCGCTTGTTTTGCGACAGTTCATGCCATGCAATGGGCAGATACTATGTTATGTCCCTTACTTTAACAATCGCCTCGCATAGGCTAGCTCTGCGTTGAGAACGGAACCACCAGCACCGCCCCTGATAGTGTTGTGAGATAGGAGGAACATCTTGTAGAATCGACCTTTCATCCTAAGTCTCCCGACAGTGACCGCCATGCCCTTTGCCTTCTCAGGTTCACCAGCGTTCAAGTCGATCAGCGGTTGAGGTCTGTTCTCTTCCGGCCTGACTATTATAGGAATTCTCGGGGCGATGGGAAGCTCCAACCGCTGAGGCTCGGCCCTGAACGACGCGAGACACTTTCTCAGATCTTCTATCGTTGGGTCTTTTCGGAGAGTCATAGTCACGGACTCCAAATGCCCGTCAATCACCGGGACTCTTGCGCAGTTCGCCAGGATGTTGAAATCAGCGCTCTTTATTGCGCCGTTCTCGAACTTGCCGAGCATCTTCAGCATCTCCTCCTCCATCTTCTCCTCCTCGTTCTTGATGAAGGGAATCACGTTTCCAAGAATATCGAGGGAAGGCACGCCTGGATAGCCAGCTCCTGAGACAGCCTGGTACGTCGTTGCGATGACCGTGTCTAGGCCAAAGGCATCATCGATTGCTTTCATTGGGATCGCCAGACCTGTTGCCGAGCAGTTCGGATTCGTCACTATGTAACCGCCGTCCCCGTACGTTCTCTGGGTCTTGACTATGTCAAGGTGGGATGCGTTCACCTCTGGGATCAAGATCGGCACATCTGGCCGCATCCTGTGCGATGCCGCATTTGAGAACACTGGTAAGCCCGCTGATGCAAGGGACGATTCGTACTCCTTGGCAATGTCAGATGGGAGGCCGCTGAACGCAAGATCGCACTCGTCCACTATCTTCTTGGTGTTTATCTGGTCTATGACCATCTTCACTGTGTCGCTCTCGAAGATGTGGTCCTTCAGTTTGAGCACGTCCTCGAGTCTCTTCCCTTCAGACCGCTCCGAAGCGTACAGACCCTTGACCTTGAAATATGGATGATCCTCCAGCAATTGGATGAATCTCTGTCCGATCATCCCTGTCGCACCCAGGACTGCCACATCCATCTTCTTCATTCAATCGCCTCCAAAGTATCTTCTCCCATTCTCCATGATGTCCGCTAGCTTTCGTTCATCGTCGCTCGAGGCTGCATCTTTGACTTCTTCGACTGCTCGAGTGAGCAGGTCCAATGCTCTTTCATTATATGGATTTAGATGTTGTATCTCGTAGTACAGCTCGGGATTCTCGAAGGACACGTCCCTGCTCGTCGCGACCTGCCTCCTGAAGGTAGTTGAAGCTACATCTTCGAGAATCGCGTAATCAAGCTTCGACTTTGTCAGAGCATCGAAGAAAGCGATGTTCAGGGCGTGGCTGAGGCCTAGTACGATGCCCATAAGCTCGTCATGTGCGTCTACGGGCATTCTTATCATTCGGGCACCGCCCCAGTTCAAGAGATCCGTGACCGATTGGGCCGCGTCTGATGAACCGCATTCGCATACTATGATGTTCCTGTCAAAGACGGTCTTGGTCTCTGGACCGAACATCGGATGGACGCTACAGATCGATATCCCTTTCTCGACCGACGCTTTCAGAAGCGGAACAATTGGGGATTTCACCGACGAAATGTCGAAGACGATGCCTTTTGGACAAAGATCCGTCACCTGTCTCAAGACCTTCCACACTTCCGAGATCGGCGTTGCGACTACAATGAAATCGGACTTTGCCACACTGGATTCCAGGCTGTTTGCGTTCGGGAATTCGCGGGATTTGACCACGTCATTGACCCTGATATTGTGCCCCATCGAGGCGAGGTATCGGCACATCCAGGATCCCATTTTCCCGGCCCCGCCGATGACAAGTACGTCCTTCGTCTCGTTGAGCGGTGCAATCCTGCTTTGAGCCTCCACGGACTCTCTTATCAGTATCGAGGCGATCTGTTTAGCGGCGTCCCGCCCGATCTTCAATCTGGTCCCTTCCTCGACGTATCGAGAAATGACCTTCTCCTCTACCGCGGGATCTCTTAGCGGAAGTGAAGAAGACATCTTCAACCGGCCGATCTCCCTTGCGGCATCGATCCTTCTTGATATGAGCTTGAGTATCTCGATATCGATTCCTTCTATGCTCCGCCTGACCGATTCGATCTTCTTAGACAATGAAACCACCTCGTTTGCAGAGGTCCGCCAGGACGAAGGCCGTGGCACCCTCGACCACCACCACCCCCCTCGGAACGATGCATGGATCATGCCTGCCCTCGATCCGAAGCTTGGTGTTCTTCATCTTCCACATGTCTACGCTACCTTGCTCTAGTGAGATCGAAGCGGTAGGCTTGAAAGCGAGACTGAATTCGAGTGGCATCCCATTCGCCAGTCCTCCCAGGACTCCGCCGGCGTTGTTCGTCTTCGTGACGATCTTGCCATTGAAGATAGCAAATGGATCGTTATGTTCTGAGCCCTTCATCCGTGCGGCCTTGAAACCCGCGCCGAATTCTATGCCCTTCACTGCTGGTATCGCAAACATCATTTTCGAGAGCTCTCCTTCCAACGTGTCGAAGAACGGTTCCCCGACTCCGACGGGCAGACCAGTAGCGATGCACTTTACTATTCCTCCCACGCTGTCTCCAGCCTTCTTTGCTGCCAGTATCTCCGATCTCATTCGTTTTGCAATAGAGGGATCGCCCGCCCTGACAGGGTTCCTCCTTGTCTGTT
>JAJRAG010000003.1 GCA_028682925.1 Methanomassiliicoccales archaeon | reverse complement strand
TTGGCCATGCTGAGATTCCAAGCATGCATGTGAAGGAGAACATTCTATTCGTCGAAGCCGAGATAAAGGTAGATTACTCGCCGCTTCTGCCCAAGCTCCTTCCGAAGTTGAAACAAAGTATTGGACTGGTCACCACTGTACAACATATCAATTACTTGCCCTTATTGAGATCTTGGTTGCTTGAGAACGACAAGCAGGTCTTTGTCGGAAAGGGAGGAACCAGATTGAAGTATGAAGGACAACTCCTCGGTTGCGATATATCTGCGGCGACTTCGATTGAGGACAAGGTCGAACAGTTCCTTTATTTTGGCAGTGGCGATTTTCATCCGTTGGCCCTGGCAATCCAGACGAAGAAGCCAGTGATTGTCGTCGATCCAATCGCTCAAGAGGTAAGGGAGCTGAAGGATTTGGCAGATCGGGTGCTCAGACAAAGACACGGGGCAATTACGCGTGCATCGAACGCTAAGAAGTTCCTAATTCTTGTCTCCACGAAATCGGGTCAGAACAGGATCAATCTTGCATTTGGTCTCAGACAGCTCGCAATCGATAATGGAAGGAAGGCCGATATAGTTCTCATGAACGAATTCGATCCTGACTCTCTGCTCCCTCTGGAGGCCGATGCCTACGTTTCTACCGCCTGCCCGCGACTTGCGGTTGACGATTTCCTTAGATACCCCAAGCCGATGCTCACCCCACTTGAAATGGAGATCACTCTTGGTTTGAGGAAGTGGAGCGAATACGAGTTGGATCAGATCGATTCTTGACCTTCTGTGGAAATACTCTATATGCCACACGAGATCTGGAGGCATTCGGGAATATCGGATTGTCGAGCTAGATTGGTGAAAAGTTAAATGATTAGGTTCGATGATTGTTGTATGATGCTCTCCTTGAAGACTATTCTGGAGAATTGCAGGAATCCAGAATCTCGCATAGGTATTGGTGCAAAGATCGACAAGGCCAAGGTGAAGAGAACCGTTTCGACTGCGAACAAGCGGGGCTTGGGCCACACGATCATTTTTGAAGACCCAATGGAACTTGTCCGTGCACTTCGAAATGGGGAGATTGACGCAGCAGTGCGTGGAACTCTGGACTCGACTGCATCGATGCAGGCGATCAAAGAGATATTCAGGGTCGAAAGAGTACTGAGAATCGCACTGCTCCAGCCGCCGAAGGGTCCGCTCTTCTTCCTCGCGCCGGTCGGCGTCGATGAAGGTTGGACGATTGAAGAGAAGATGGAATTCATCAATTTAGGTACGAGTCTTCTGAACGCGATTGGCGTGGAGCCGAAAATTGGCGTTCTCTCGGGTGGCCGTTTCGGCGACATGGGACGGCATCCAGTCGTCGATAGGACTCTCTCTGATGCAGAAGAGATCACCAAAAGAGGAATTGTCGCTGGTCTCGACATCAAGAACTGCGAGATTATGATAGAAGATGCAATCGTCGACAGGAATTTCATATTGGCACCAGATGGAATATCTGGGAACCTGATCTTTAGAACACTACATTTCCTTGGACGAGGAAAGGCTCTAGGGGCGATTGTATTGAACATCGATCGTGTTTTCATCGATACATCAAGGGCGAAATCCAGCTATGTTGATTCGATAGCTTTGGCCTCTGCTCTAAGTGGAAAACGAAAAAGCTAATACCGAAGATGATGTGGGTGGGACACATGAGACTCGAAATCGACGGAAAAGAAGCAGGAATAAGATTCTCAGCCTGCCATTTCATCACGGAGCACTCAAAATGTGGTCGGCTTCATGGTCATGTCTATGGATTGAGGCTAGTCGTTCACGGTGAGAAGGGTGACAGAGGCATGATCATGGATTTCGTCGAGCTGAAGAAGGTCATGAGAAGAATCGCAGAGGATTTCGACCACAGGGTTCTGTTGCCTGGGAACTGCCCGCGTATTGTTTTGACCCTCGGTGATGAGGTCACAGCAATCGCCGGACTGAAAAGATATGTCTTTCCTTCGGAGGACGTAGCCATACTGGATGCCGAGGAGGCAAGCGCAGAAGAGGTGGCAAGAGTGTTGCTTGCTCGCATTCTGGAAGAGATTTGTTTCCCGGACAACGTATCAAAGATCGAGGTCGGAATTGAAGAGGAACGCGGTCAGAGTGCATGGATTTCTCATAGCCTTAGGTGAACCATGAAGAAGGCCGTTGTCTTACTCTCTGGAGGGCTGGATTCTACTGTGACCATCGCCGTTGCGATTTCAGCTGGACTTGAGGTCATCCCTCTGACAATCAACTATGGCCAAAGGCACATGAGGGAATTGAGAGCTGCCAAGGAAGTCGTCAAGTTCTACAATCTTGAGAATCATGTGATCATCGACCTGGATTTGACCGTTTTCAAGACGAGCGCTTTGACATCCCCCGACTTCGATGTGCCAGAAGGAACTGGAGACGACCTGTCTGGCACTATGATACCTGTCACCTATGTTCCCTCGAGGAATATCATATTCCTTGGCATCGCGGCCGGTCTCTGCGAATCCGAATCGGCTGAGAAGATCTTCATCGGTGCGAATTCAATCGACTATAGTGGATATCCTGACTGTAGACCAGAATTCCTAGAAGCTTTTCAGAAAACCCTTGAGGTCGGTACAAAAGCGGGCATTGAAGGGAGGCCTCTTTCGATCGAGGCTCCACTCCTCTATCTCACTAAGGCCGACATAGTCGGCTTGGGCAAGCGATTAGGAGCACCACTGCACCTCACGTGGAGCTGCTACAAAGGTGGCGTGAAGGCCTGCGGCAGATGTGATTCCTGCCTCCTGCGTCTGAGGGGGTTCAGGGAGGCCGGTTACGAGGATGAGATTGCATATGAGGTGAGATCCTGAGAATATCGGAGATCTTCTTCTCTCTGCAAGGGGAGGGCGTGCTAATCGGAATGCCCACTGTCTTTGTGAGAACTTGCGGCTGCAATCTTCAATGTGAGTGGTGTGACACCACCTATGCCAGGATCGAAGAAGGAATCGAGATGTCTCCTCTGGATATCCTTGAGAAGGTGAAAGGATTCAAGAGCCGATTCGTTTGTCTTACTGGTGGGGAGCCATTGCTCAACAAGGATGTCTACAAGTTGACGGATATTCTCCTCCAGAATGCATTTCATGTCTCGATCGAAACGAACGGATCCATTTCATTAGAGGACCTACCATGCTCTGATAATCTTCTTATCAGCATGGACATCAAATGCCCATCTTCAGGCATGTCCGATAGGATGAAGTTGGAGAACCTGGAGCTGCTCTCACCAGCTGATCAGTTGAAGTTCGTGGTTGCTGACAAGGATGATTTTTCCTTTGCTGTGAAGATATTGAAAGAACATCAGGTCCAATGTCCCGTGATAGTTACCCCAGTGGGCGGTCTTGATATTCGCCCGGTGGCCGAATGGGTTCTGAAAAGCGGACTTCACGTGAGGGTCCTTCCCCAACTCCAGAAGCTCATTTGGGGTCAGCGGAGAGGGACCTGAGGTCTATCTCTGGGGGCGTCAAAGGTTCGATTGGACTATCGCGTGTGACGTGAGCGTTAGTGACAATGTAGCAATGGTTATATAGCTGGTTCAGTGTAACATAGAAAACACGGAGCAAGGACCTAGAATGAATGTGGCATGGTTGAGACTTCAATTGATTTTGCGTCTAGTTCCAGCCTCATTGCTGTAAGTGTCCTTGGTCGGGGTGGTTTTCATGACTGTCCGTCGAACCATAGATGATTCAACGTCAAAAGGGATTGAGGGTCGAAGCCTTGATAGAAAGAGAGTGTACACTAGCGAGTTCAATTCATGGGCCTTGACCGATTCGATGCCGTCCTCCGCACTGATATTCGACACGACTCTCAGGGACGGAGAACAGACGCCAGGTGTAGCTCTCTCCATCGATGAGAAGTTGCGAATAGCAGAGGCGCTGAGCGATCTGGGCGTTGACGTCATTGAGGCCGGCTTTCCGATGATTTCGACGGGAGAAAGGGATTCTGTCAAGAAGATTGCCTCCCTCGGTCTCCAGTCTCGGGTGTGTGCGCTCTCCCGGTCCAGCAGGAAAGACGTCGACGTCGCGATCGACTGTGGCGTGGACTACGTTCACACTTTCATTGCCACTTCCGATGCACATCTGAGACACAAACTCAAGATGACACGGGATGAGGTAAAATCGAGAGCGATAGACGCAATCGAACACGCGAAGGCTCACGGACTGACGGTGGAATTCTCTTGTGAGGATGCGACCCGCACCGACCTGGATTTCCTCAAGGAAATGCATATTGCCGTCCAGCAGGCCGGAGCAGATAAGATCAACGTGCCAGATACTGTCGGAGTGACATCGCCTCCGGCCATGGAACGTCTTATTACCGAACTGCTGTCAGTTACAAAGGTACCTCTGAGCATACATTGTCACGATGATTTCGGACTAGCTGTCTCGAATTCGCTTACCGCGGTCAGATCTGGGGCGAGACAGGTACATGTTTGCGTGAACGGTCTTGGAGAGAGAGCAGGAAATGCCGCGCTCGAAGAGGTCGTGCTAGGTCTAATGGCCTTCTACAATATCAGAACGAACGTGGACACGAGGAAGATTGGACATGTCTCGAAGACCGTTGCAAATCTGACCGGTATGCCGATTCCCGGAAATAAGGCAATCGTTGGAGGCAATGCATTCGCTCATGAATCCGGCATACATGTGCATGGAATCCTCGTGGATCCATCTACATATGAGGCCTTCGGACCAGAGCTAGTGGGAATGCAAAGGGAGATTGTTGTCGGTAAGCATACTGGCATCCATTCAGTGAAAGAAAAGCTTTCAGAGTATGGGGTATCGCTGACGGATGACCATGTCAAGAAGGTTGTTGAAGAAATAAAGAAGCTAGCTGAGAGCGGGAAGCATGTCGATGACGCGGAGCTTGTCGCGCTTGCCTATCATGTCGCCGGTCAACGAGCCGGAGAAGTCAGAAAAGTGAAGCTCAAAGAGTTTGCAGTCTTCACTGGTCTCAACATCACGCCAACCGCCGTCGTCACGCTCGAGGTCGATGGAGAGAACAAGCGAGGATCAGAGATAGGCATCGGGCCAGTTGATGCGGCTCTAAACGCCATCAGATCCGTCGTCAGTGGCAAGATATCATTGGTCGAATATCGTTTGAGCGCAATTACAGGGGGAAGCGACGCGCTTTGCGAGGTGTCGGTGAAGCTCCAGCACAACGGGGAGAAGAAGGCTGCATCCGTCGGAAAGAGCGTAGGGTCGGACATAGTTCAAACAAGCGTGGACGCGACCGTCGAGGCAATCGATCGGCTCTATTCGAGAATATCAAAAGAATGAAATAGGGAATCATATGACGAAGTGCAAAGGGAAGACCATTTCGGAGAAGATACTGTCTGCGAAGTCGTCGACTGACGCCTATGCAGGGGATGTGGTGGAGGCTGATATCGACTACGTCATGGTCAACGACATAACCGGACCCATTGCATTCCGGGAGTTCGAAGCTCTCTCATGCGATGCGCTGAGAGAGAGAATCGTTCTCATCCCCGACCACTTCGTTCCGAACAAAGATGTTCCATCGGCAGAGCAGGCAAGAGAGATGAGGACTTTCGCAAGAAAGCACAGAATTGAGAATTACTATGAGGTCGGGCGGGGAGGTGTGTGCCATCAGGTCATGATTGAAGAGGGATTCGTCGCGCCTGGACGATTGATCGTCGGGGCGGATTCCCACACCTGTACCTATGGGGCCCTTTGCGCCTTCTCGACCGGCATAGGGAGCACTGAAGCGGCAGCATGCTTCGCCGAAGGCAGACTCTGGTTCAAGGTGCCTGAGACTATGTCGGTCAGTCTGATAGGAAGATTCAAGGGATACGTATCAGGAAAGGATCTGATTCTCAGAATCATCGGGGAAATTGGGGTCGACGGAGGGAATTACAAAACCCTGGAATTTTCCGGTGGGGGTGTCGAATCCATGACTATCTCTGACCGTTTGACCGTCTCAAACATGGTGGTAGAGGCCGGGGCCAAAGCTGGAATTTTCCTCGCTGACAAGGTGACCGAGGAATTCGTCAAAGGCATCGTCAAGGGTACATACTCCAAGGTGTCGCCAGACAAAGAGGCGCATTATTCCTCTGAGTTGGAATATGACCTGTCTTCCCTGGAATTCATGGTGGCACTTCCAAATTCTCCTGGCAATGTAAAGCCGGCGAAGGAGGTCGACGTGTTGATCGATCAGGCATTCCTGGGGTCCTGCACGAATGGAAGGATAGAGGACCTTCGCACGGCAGCCAGCATCTTGCGAGGAAAGAGGATTCACTCATCCGTCAGAATGATCGTCGTGCCCGCCAGTATGAAGGTGTATCGACAGGCCCTCAACGAAGGTCTTCTCGGCGTATTCATCGAATCCGGGGCATATGTCTCTGGCCCGACCTGCGCGGCTTGTTTGGGAGGACATATGGGTGTCCTGGGCGATGGCGAGAGGTGTGTGAGCTCAACGAACAGGAACTTCGTAGGGAGGATGGGCCACAAGAACTCGGAGGTATATCTTGCTGGACCAGCGGTTGTGGCTGCCAGTGCTCTGAAGGGAAGGATTGCGGTTCCAGATGAATCTATCTGAGGTGCTCATATGGATAATGTGAGGGGCAGAGCGTGGAGATTCGGGGATCACATCGATACTGACCAGATAATCCCCGCCGAGAGGCTCACCAGCGATAATATGGACAAACTAGGTCTTTTCGTCTTCGGCAAAGTCAACCCAGACTTCGCAAAGAATGTAGAGGCGGGCGACATAGTCGTTGCCGGGCGGAATTTTGGGTGCGGTTCGAGCAGGGAGCAGGCGCCAAGAGCCTTGAAACAGGCTGGAGTGTCATGCGTCATTGCCGAGAGCTTTGCAAGAATCTTCTTCAGAAACTCGATCAATGTCGGATTGCTTCCAATTGAGTGCAGGATTGAAGCGAGAGACGGGGATCTGTTGGTAATATGCCCCGACGAGGGGACGATCACGAATGAGAATACTGGAAAGACATTTGCCTTCAAGCAGTATCCACCTTTCATAAAAGACCTCATCGAATCCGGTGGTCTGATGGCAAGGGTGAGGGAGAATAGAAGATGTTCAAGGTAGCGGTCATACCTGGAGATGGTATTGGTCCAGAGGTGGTATCGGAGGGCTTGAAGATCCTCGATGCACTCGAAGAGACAACATCGTTAAGGACACGGAGAACGCAACTTGACGTTGGCTCCTCCAGATTCCTTAGGTCTGGGGAATTGCTCACCGAGGAGGATCTCAGTATCTTGATCAAACAGGACGCGATCTTCTTCGGGTCCATTGGTGACCCGAGAGTTCCTACTGGAATCCTGGAAAAAGGAATACTTCTGGCAATTCGGACCCGATTGGACCAGTTTGTCAATCTAAGACCAATTCGGTCCTGGGGTGACTATTCCAGATTGAAGAACGACAAACCGTTCAACATCACATTCCTTCGCGAGAATACCGAGGACTTTTATATGGGCGCGGGAGGGATCTTCGAGGGTGGAAAGGGAAGAGTCCCATTGAAGATTAAGAGGGCATTGTATGACCTGGAGATGGACTTGAACGCCTTGTCAAGCAATCAGGATGATTACGCTTTCGAGATAGGAGTTCTCTCAAGAAAGGGAATCGAGAGATTCGCTGACTATGTTATGTCGCATGCAAAGCGAACTGGCCAGGAGAGAGTCTCGGTGGTCGACAAGGCTAATGTATGCACAAACTTGTATGGCCTCTGGAGAGATGTCTTCAGAGACAGAGCCAAACGCAATAGTATCGATTTGGAGTTCGTTTTCGTCGACTCAATGGCAATGGCCCTCATTCGGAATCCCGAGCATTTTGGGATGATAGCTACACCGAACATGTTCGGTGACATTTTAACCGATCTGGGCGCGGAGATACAAGGCAGTCTGGGACTTTCCGCAAGTGGCAACATCAATCCTTTCGGAGTCCCGATGTTCGAGCCAGTGCATGGAAGCGCACCAGACATCGCCGGAAGGAATAGAGCGAATCCGATCGGCGCGATACTTGCAGTCAAGCTTATGCTGGAACACCTCGGGATGCCAAATCTGGGGAACATGATTGAAGATGGTGTGGAGCATACCATAGAAAAGGGGATAGTGACCCCTGACCTGGGTGGTACCTCGACGACGTTTGAGGTGGGAGATTCGGTGGCGGAATTCCTGCGGAGCGTCTAGACCTCATCGCAGACTAGTGACAATGAACCTTTGACAACAATCGTTCTGGTCCGGAATCAGAAGTCCACGCGTTTGCTAAGTTCCTTAGGCATATAGAGGGGTCTGAACGGTTTGTTGGAGATCTCGGACTTGATCCTTGCTATCAGAGAATCGATCGTCGACTCGATGTTCTTGTTCTGAGCTCGATCATAAACCGTCAACAAGTCTGACGAGAGCTCTTTCTCTCCCACTACTATAACAAAGGAGACCCAATCCTGCTTCGCATCCCTGACTTTCTTGCCAACGGTCTCGGACCGGTCATCAAGACCGACCCTGATGTCTGCAGACTCGATTCTTGAGAGTATGGCTCTAGCCCTTTCGACATGTGCATCCGCGACAGTCAGCACCCTTACCTGTTCCGGCGTGACCCAGACCGGCAGACGTCCGATCAACCCATTCGTTTCCATCTGGACAGCAGTGTCGAATAGCGTGTAGAGGTATCTCTCAATCGTGCCGATGATAGCGGTGTGCAGGATTATGGGATGTACCTTCTTCCCGCTCTCGTCAGCGTACGTGATGTCGAATCTCTCAGCATTGCCCACATCTATTTGGACCGTGCCGATCTCTCTCGCTCTTTTCGTATCGTCCAGAATGTGATACTCGATGTTCACCGTCCAATAGTAATTGATTCCCTCGGGATAGAAATGAAGAAGTGCTGGTTTTCCATGGCTATTCATCAGATCGAGCAGCATTGTCTTGTTCTGCTCGTAGGCGGACTGAGACGAGAAATTCACCAGCATCTCGTAGTCCCGACCTAGCTTCTCTGCCTCTTGGAATATTCTGTTGTCAAGATTCTTGAACCATTCAGTCGCGCTGGTCAGGTCTCTGCACATCACGTGCAAATCAGGCATATTGAGTCGTCTTGTCCTAAAGCAGAGCATCGTCTCTCCAGATTGTTCGAGACGGTATGAGTCCGCAACTTCAAAAGCTCCATACGGTAGGTTGCGGTAGCTGATGTTCCAGTTCCGCATCATTGCGAACTGTTGGTGACAGGCAGCATAGCGCATGATGAAGCTCTTTCTCTCTCCTTCGATAATGTAGAGTCTGTCACCAAAGAGGTCGGCATGTTCCTTCACCGGGGGTTCGTCCAGACTGAACATGTTCGTTCCCTTGACGGTGTAGACCGGAAGGCCCATGTCACTGACGATCTGGCATGAGTAGTCTGCGATCAGATCGAACATGAGCGCTCCGTTTGGACTGAACGACATGTGCCCTATATCGCTCATGGTCTCCCACTGGATTCCGAACTTCCTGCAGAGCCGAAGGTATTTCGGTTCACCTGAGAGCGGAGATTCCTTTTTGAGGGCTTCCTTCTCGAGCATTGCTCTGAAGCACTCGCTTCCTCCTTTGAAATCCTCAGGGGCGATTTCTCCGCCGTCCGGAACCAGGACTACGTATTTCTCTTGCGTCTTCACATCTGGTTCTTCCTCGATTCCAAGAATCTCTCTTGACAGCTCAGAGAGAGGATGACCTTTGCAACTGATCGTGAAGGCTTTGTACCAGCCGAATGGTGCCCTTGTGACTTCAACTCCTGCATCGATCAATATTCTCTCTATCATAGCCAGCATATTCTTTCCCGTCACGGGGTCGGAGAGGTGCGAGCTGAGATGAGCATATGGGTAGAGCAGGATCCTTGCCGCCTTCACCTTGTCTTTTGTTTCTAGGATATCCGACGCTGCTTCCTCTGCGACCTGAAGCACTTTGGTCTCATCTTGTTTCTCGACCGCAATAAATGCGACCAGTACTTCCTCAGCGCGACCACACTTCTTGCTTTCATCGATTTCCTCAGCCATAGAAGTGGGCTTCTTGACCTCATATTCCATGTAATCAGCGTGAATGTAAAGCGTTCTCATCGAATCGGCAAGTAACGTTTGCCTCATATAAAAAGAATAGGCGAGGAGACGCTGCTGGATTGCTCCTAGGGAGAAGGTTTATATCACGCGAAGGGATTCGCTCGCAAGTATCCATATGAACGTGAAGCATGCGAAGACCGACATCAATGCAGCTTTCAGCATGGCGTTCATTGTTCTTGTGGCGATTCTAATGGTCAGTGCTAGCAGCGTCGTTATTCTGCTTTACCAAGGTGGACAAGGCGAGAGATCGGCCGAGATTCAGCCTGCCAAATGGGGAGATGATGTCAAAGTGGACTATGTCGGAAGGCTTTCGGACGGAAGGGTTTTCGACACTTCGATATGGTCGGTCGCTTCCAATGATGCGATGTACCCGAAGTCTCTCAATTTCCAATCGAGGGAAGAGAGTACCTACAGCCCGCTGGAGTTCGAGATTGGCAACGGGCAGATGATCAGGGGCTTTGAACGAGGCGTCATTGGATTGGTTGTTGGGGAAACAAAAGTCATCACCATTTTGCCTGCAGATGGATACGGCCCGCTTAATCAGACCAAATTGAAGAGCATACAACTCGTACAGTCATTACCAGTCTTTGAGAGCATGAACATAAGCACGTTCATGGCTAAGTTCTCAGTCTCCCCGGAGATGGGGCTGGCCTTGATCGATCCAATCTGGGGCTGGGATGCCTCGGTTTTCGATCTGAACTACGACGCAGATCGAGTTACTGTCATGAACACCCCAGTGCTTGGAAGTCTTTACAAGGTATATGGTGACCCGGAGGCTGTGCCGGAAACCGGCTGGTATGCCGAGATCGAGGACGTCGATTCGTCAGCGAACGGGGGTCTGGGCGTGATCTCGGTCAGACACATCTTGGACCCTCAGGACGGAGGAAGAGTGAAGGGGATCGACCCATCCGGCAGTGAGTTCATCGTTATGACTGTCGATTCTCTGTCCAACAGCATCGTCCTCAATTACAACTCCGAGGTCACCGGAGTGACACTATACTTCACAGTAACGCTTGTGGAAATAGTCAACAAATAGACCACTGATGTGTTCTTCTCTCCGTCGAGTTTCTGCAATTGGGACGTTCTGCTCAGACATCTCAAGATTGAGTCATGGCAAAGAAAGTCATGCAGTCTCAACCGCCTCAATGTACACTCTCTCCATCCTCTCAGCCACGTTATCCCATGTGTATGCAGTCGCCAATTTACATGCTCGTACTCCCAATTCGGCCCGAAGTCTGTCGTCTTCAAGGAGTCCATTAATCGCATTCGTCAAAGCGTTCGGGTTCTTTGGCGGGATCAAGAGTCCACCATTTCCAACAACCTCTGGAAGCCCGCCCACGTCGGAAGCAACGACCGGTTTGCCATAGGACATAGCCTCAGCGGCAGCGATTCCATAAGATTCCCAAGTGGACGGGAAAGCGAAAATCTTGCAGGTCGACAGCAGCTCCTGTTTGACCTCCTCTGTCACACGGCCCATGAATGTCACTCTATTCGATATGTTCAGCTCCGCTGCTTTCCTTACCAATCGTTCCATCTCAGGACCGGCTCCGCACACGATGAGAGGAGCATCGATTCCGGTCATGGCTTCCAACAAATAAACAAGACCTTTTGTCTTTACCAGTCGGCCAACGAATAGTATGAAATCGCCCTCTTTGGACAAAATCCTTGGCATCTCCACACCGTTGGGAACGGTCCTTAGCTTGTCAGCAGGAAAGCCTCGCGTCTCGAGGTCCTTCATGACGAATTCACTCACGCATGCGATTCTGGTGAAACGATCGATGTGTCTGGAGAAGAGAATATCGTTTAACTTGCTTAGCATTCTGATTGCTCCCTCACCCTCGCCAAAAGTGTTGTGCCAGGTGAAGATCTTCGGGCCTTTGAAAGCGAGAACCGCTTTCGTATAAGTTCTGGACCATCTATAGTGGAAATCGACCACATCTGGTTCCAGTTTCTCCAACTCCTCAAGTACTCCGTGTGTCCGCACATGTGGAGGGTTATAGATTCTAATGTAGGAGGAATCGAGACGTTTCACCGAATATCCGTCGATTCGTTCCTCGGGAATCGTATTGGGCATTCTTCCCGTCAAAACCATGACTTCGTGCTTTCTCGCTAGACGAGTCGAAATGTGATGGATTCGATGTTCTATTCCACCAAGAAAAGGGTAATGGAACGGGTTAACGTGTACAATCCTCATTCTTCTTCCTCATTCTCCCTCTCCGAACAATCGAGATCGCAATGCTGACGCCGATAATAATGATAATCATCCCAAGCGTTACGTTCTGTGCGGTCTTCGAGGAAAAGTAGGCAAAGAACATACCACTCATCGAGATGATGAATCCATACTTGGTCATTCCACCAACGAGGGTATAGATTATCGCTTTCTTGATTGACCAGTTGCAGATGGCAACAAAAGCTCCGATAAAAGGAATTACCGGAGCAATCCGGTTGACCAGAATCATCCTCTCGTCTCGGACCATGAGGAAATCGCGATAGCGGTGTATGGCCTTCTCGATTATCTGCGGAATGTGAATCTTCTTCACTATCAAGTACAGAGTCGACAGTCCAAGGACTTCTGCGACCGCAATCGTTGCCAGTATCATGAGACCGAACCAGGCTTGCGGTATGACCATGAAGATGATCACGGCAAATAGTTCCGGCAACGTCGGAAAAACGATTGCATCTATGTAGAAGATGACGAAAATGCAAGCGAGCATCCCCCAGGCATCCAAGGGCGAGAAGATGTCGTAGATTGCCTGGCCGATGTCAAGCATTGAGTGAAGTAGAAGTCAATCCGTTTACTTGATTCTTCCGTCAAGGAACGCTTTCTTCCTTTCTATGGCGAACTGGTAAATCTCGACTAAATCCTTTATGCTGTCCGTCATCGAATATTCCTCTGCCCGTTGCCTTGCCGCTGCTCGAACATGATCGGGAGATTTCAAGGCGTTTTCCATCGCATTGGCACAGCTTTCTGGATTCTCGTCGAACAGATAGCCATTCACGCCATGTTCTACGATTTCTGCCACCGCCCTGTAGTTGATTCCGGCCACAGGTTTCCCGCATGCCATCGCCTCCAGGACGACTATCCCCTGGGTCTCGAACTTGGAAGCCATCACGAAGGCATCGCTCGCCGCATAGTATTGGGAAAGCTCACTATCAGGGACGAAACCTGTGAATATCGTCCTGTCGGCGAATCCGAGTTCTTCAGCACGTTTCATGTAGTGTTCCCGCGCTGGGCCGTCTCCCACTATCATTAGCCATATATCGCTGTTTCTGCTTCTCAAAACTGAGAATCCGTCTAGGATGAGTTCCAAGTTCTTTTCCCAGGCAATTCTCCCAACATTCAGAACGATCTTCTCTCTATCCAATCCATATTTCTTCCTTATCGCAGTGCCATCGACCTCGGGTTTGAAGAGGGAACAGTCCACACCTGTAGGAATCACCTCGATTCTTTTCATGTTCGGTGCGTACTCGCTCAGCTCGGATCTTATTGCCTTGGTCGGAACAATGACGGCGTCAGCTCTTTCGAGTAGCTGCCTTAGGTAGACCCAGAATAGTCGGTCTATGAGTGGGTCCGGAATCGGCAGCTTTGCGTAGTATTTGGAGGCCTCAGTTATCATGGTATGAAACGAAACGACGACTGGTTTTCGCAGAACTCGGCCAGCAAACATGCTGCGCACGGCCATTGCAAGAAGACCATGCGTATGGATGACATCGATGTCCAAGTCCTCGAGAATCTCGCATTTGTTTGAAGGGTATATCGCTATGCGGTATCCTGGGTATTTCCTGAAACTGTGCGCACGGAAGTAGTAGACACCGTTCTCTCTGTCAGCGTCGTTGTCTGGCTCGGGAGCGAACAAGAAGACCTTGTGTCCCAGCTCTTCCAACTTTCGTTTGGTGGTAAGAATCGATGTAACCACGCCATCTCTTGTCGGAAGATATGTGTCCGTGAACATGGCGATTCTCAATGCATCACCATTCAATTCAGCACTCGCCTTAGCTTCGTCAAGATCTCATTGGGGTCTCTGCCCAGTAGTCGTATCATCGGTTCTTTTCCAACGCTTCCTCTGTCGAATATCGCGTCCGGCACAAATCCTACCGTCTCAATTGCCTTCCTGGTGCCCCATTCCATTGTCATTCTGTTCTCTGGTTCTTTCTCACGGCCGAAACTTCCGAGAGACATGCCGGCCGACTCTAGACTGGTCAGGTTCTCCTCACTTAAGCGCAAGTTGATGGCCGAACGCATTTCTGGGTCGAACTGCATCGCTGCGAGCACAACTCTCGCAACATGCTCGGATGCACCGAAGTCGACTCCGCCGCAGTGCGAAATCGAACCTCCAATTGATGTGATTCTGCCTTCGAGTCCGCACACGTGTTCTATATCAGTCGCCATTGGTAGCGCATAGACGAAGTTGATTCCAACCTCTGGGACCCAAGGAAGTGAAAGCAACGACTCTATCTCCTTTGCCGCTTTTCTTAGCCTTATCATCACAATGTATCTCATTGATTCTCTCTCGATTGACCCCATCGGATTGACGACTTCTACGCCTTTTCCCACCGAATACCTCGTGGAAATGGATTCAAAGACCCCGGCCTTAGCGGAAAATACGGCATCTTTGATATTCATCCCTCTCGCTAGATGCCCAGCGATGCTAGATGACAGCACACAACCTCCCCCATGGACGCGAGCATCCAAACGCTGGGACGACACCTCATGGAACTTGCCATCTATGAAAAGGAGATCCTTCGCCTGAGCCCCATTGAAGTGTCCCCCCTTCAAGAGAACTGCCTTCGGCCCAGTACGTGCAATCTCCCTGCATGCCTTTCTGGAATCGTTCCAACTGTGGATTCGAACGCCACTGAGAACCTCGGCTTCAGAACGGTTCGGTGTAACGATAGCGGCTATAGGGAATAGCCTGTCTCGCAATGCTTTGATCAAGTTCCTTCTGTGCAGGGAATCGCCTACCCCTGCCACCAGGACTGGATCGACCACGATTGGAAATTGAAATCCTGTAAGTCTCGAGACGATTGCGTCAACAATCTCTTCTGAGTAGAGCATTCCAGTCTTGACCGATGCGATTTTTGCGTCCTCGAGAACCGCATCAAGCTGTGAAATGACATGTTTGGGAGGTATTGGCAGTATGCTAGAAACTCGTTGCGTGTTCTGCGAGGTTATCGCAGTGATAACGCAGGCGCCATGGATCCCTAGCGAAGCGAAAACCTTCAGATCGGCCTCCAGACCTGCCCCTCCTATCGAGTCAGATCCGGCGATTGTCAGGGCTACGAGCATGGATGAATATTCCACTCTGTAATTAATATTCCCTTATCCGGACTATCCAAAGAGTCTGCACATCTGATGACTTATTCAGCAATTGCACGGGCACGACATGTTTAAATAGAGACTTTTCCATCAAACGGAACGATGAAGGCTGCCAGCGGTCACTTCGTTCTGAAGAAGGGGAAATACAGGGACTTGGCGAAGGTTTTTCCCGATATTCTCAAAACGTTCCTGGAAGAGACCGAACAGGTGCCAGAGGACGAGGATGTCCTTAAGATGTTCATCTATCTCAACCAAGTCGACCTCGAAAGAAACGTGAAGCCAGAGGGGTACAACCGCAAAGGCAAAATGAGGCTTGTGTTTCCACTGAATAGGAAGGAGTTCTACATTCGCGGAACGTCGCGTGGAAGCGAAGTGGTCCGTCTGAGTGAGAAGATAAGTCGAATGCTCTCGAAGGCGAAGGTCAGCCACGACGTAGAGTGGGACAAACTCTCCTCAGCGGAAGAATGATATCCTGGAGGATCCGTTTCCCTGATCGCAGATGACAGGACCTTCTGATGGCATCGAGATTGATTTGAGGAAGCGTGTGGATTCTGCCGTCGGCGACCGCGACAAGTTCAGAGGGATGCGGAAAGCCTTTGACACGAACATCCACAGTCAGGATTCTAACAGGGAGAAGATTGGCGAATTCGAGCTTAGAAGGGAGAGGGCAAGAGAATCCCGAAGACGATCTCTGAATGACCCCAACATAAGGGTAAGGGCAATCGAACAACTCAGGTCCAATGGCATTCGTGTACTCTGTCCGAAGTCACGAGAAGACGCACTCCAGATCGTGCTCGATGAATTAGGAGATGAGAAGCTTGTCGTAAAATCGAAATCGAACATCACGAAGGAGATCGATCTTGCTCAGTTCCTAGAGTCAAAGGGAATCGAGGTCGTCGAGACCGACGCTGGGGATAGGATTGTCCAGGTAGCGGGTGAAAGAACAGTGC
>JAJRAG010000164.1 GCA_028682925.1 Methanomassiliicoccales archaeon | reverse complement strand
ATCCTTCAATCGAGAATGTCCTGTTGACCGGAACAAGCGCAGGCAGGGAGAGACTTAATTACCGAGTCATGATTTCTTGAATTGGAATGTTAAGAGGGATCAATGTGCCCGAAAGAAAGAAGGCGGATAAGGTGCGTACGGCGGTTGCCAAACACTATCGCAAGATCGCCAAAGAAGGCAAGTCTTGTTGCGATATTACGTCGGAAGACTCGGAAATAGTGAAGATATACACTCCAGAGGATCTTGCGGTGCTGCCGGGGGACGCAAAGAACTCTAGCTGTGCGTGCGGGAATCCCGTGGCCATCGCTGAGCTCAAGCCAGGACAGGTCGTTCTAGATATGGGGAGCGGAGCAGGCCTGGACGTTTTCCTCGCGGCGAAGAAGGTCGGACCAGATGGTAGGGTGATGGGTGTCGATGCTCTCCCCGAGATGCTGGCTAAGGCGAACAAGTACGCGAAACGGATGGGCTTTTCCAACATAGAGTTCAGAAAGGGAGATATCGAGAATTTGCCTGTTGATCCTGATTCAGTTGATGTCATAATCAGCAACTGCGTCATCAACCTAGTCACCGATAAGGACAGGGTGTTCAGGGAGGCGTACAGGGTGCTCAGACCTGGAGGAAAGCTCGCGATATCGGACAGGGTGCTTCTGGAGGATCTGCCGGAGAAGGCGGAGGGAGACCTGGAATTATGGAGCGCCTGCGTGTCAGGAGCACTGAAAGAGAAGGAGTACATCTCGAAGATCAAGTCGGCAGGGTTCGTGAAGGTCAAGGTGACGGACCGCAGGACCTACTCGGAGAAGGAAGCGCGGTCGTTCATAAAGGAAGCTGCCAAAGAGAGAAAAAAGAAGACGAAGCTGGACGAGGAGACCGCGGTCAAGGCCTTCCTCGCCGTGGCGAACGACAGGATCGTCGCGTTCAAGCCAGTTGCTCGACAATACTAACTAGAGGTTCTCGACCTCTCCGAACTTCCCGCCTTTGAGGAGTGTGTCGATGTAGAACTTCTTCTGTTCCTCGTTCTCGTAGGACAGGAAGCCGACCATAGCTTTGATCATCGGTCCTTTGTCCTCTATTATCTCTATCACTCCTTTACCAGATTTGTCATCCTGAGCGACCTTTAATATGAGCCTCATTTCGTACCGCCTCACTTCTTTAGGGGGATTACCTCTCCGGTATTCCCCATCTGCGTCAATGCATCCACGAAGAATTTCTTGCCCGCCTCGTCATCGTACGAGATCATTCCTACCCGGGCTCTGCATGTAATGGTCTTCTGTTCCAGCACCTCGATGACCCCCTTTCCTGTGTTCAAGTCCTGTATCATTCTGAGCAGCAGTCTCATGTCGATCCTCCCTTCATTGCTTCCGCGGCGCTCCGGCCTGACAATGCAGATATCGCCGTGTCAATAGGGGACTGATGGCTTCTTCGATATTCAACGTTTTGGAAGTTCATACTAGTCGGGAGAGACATTAGATTATTATGATAATACTGGTATTCCCCGAAGGACGAAAAGGGAAGGTGGCAAAGATGAAGGTAGTTGCATTCAACGGGAGTCCAAGGAAGCATGGGAACACGCACATCGCGCTCGAAATAGTGCTCGAGGAGCTCGGGAAAGAAGGGATCGACACCGAGCTTATCGAACTGGGCAGCGAGAAGATCGAGCACTGCAATGCGTGCTACTCCTGCCAGAAGAACAAGGACAGGAGATGCATCATCGACACCGACAACGTAAACGATCATATCCAGAAGATGATCGAGGCTGACGGGGTCATCCTAGGGTCTCCAGTCTATTTCGGCAACGTTTCGGGGCAGATGAAGTCCTTCATAGACAGGGTCGGTCTTGTCGGAAGGGTCAACGGAGACATCTTCAAGAGGAAGGTCGGGGCCGGCGTCGCCATCAATCGAAGGGCGGGATCGGTCGCGACCTTCGCGGACCTCAACTTCTTCTTTCTGATCGGCCAGTGGATCGTTCCCGGATCGAGCTACTGGAACGTCGGTACTGCGGCGAAGCCGGGGGACATCAAAGAGGATAAGGAGGGAGTAGACATCCTGCAGACCCTCGGAAAGAACATGGCATGGTTGCTAAGAAAGCTCGCCGAGTAGGGTCGGTCCTCTCTTTTCTGCAGCGATTGTGTCGAAGGCAGCTCCACCCTTCGCTAGGTGCGCGCGTCTCTCGAGACCATCTCGAGTATCGGGAAGATGTTGGACAGGATCTTCGATTCGGCCTTTCGCAGATGCTCAGCGAAGGTCGATCTTGACAGTCCCACCTTCTTCGCCATCGCGTCCGCGTCTGTCCTTGCCGGACTCTCGAAATAGCCCATCTGGAATGCTTTCGCCAACGCCTCGATTTGTTTTCTCGTGAGTCCTGCGATGATGCTTCCCGAGGTCAAGCAGGATTGTGCAGACACGCCTTGCTCGTCCAATGGCCTCATAGAGACGAGCTTGACCTCTCCTCCGGCTGCTTCGATGGAACGGACGAGTTTCGAGAAGTTCTCCTTCCTCAGGGACATTATCTTGTAGTGCTCCCATCCTCCATGATAGGTAGACGGAGGGATGGTCCAGCAACCAGATTCTTCGATGAGATCCGTTACCGCGGAGGCGACGTTCTGCTCACAGTTGCATTCTCTTGTGACGATCTTCATGTTGTTCCCTTGGCGGAAGGATTCAGACTCCTTGGCGTCAAGGACAAGGACTTTCTCAAGCGTATCCAATTCCTCATCCGAATCGCTTGATATCTCCAAGACGTGGCTTCGGGAATTGCACCACAGGGAGACATACGCGTTCGGGAAGCGCTGCGTCATGTGACAATATGGGCAGTCATGGATGACCTCGATTTTCGCTTCGTACACGCTCATGATGCATTCATCTCCACCATCTTCCATAATACTTCCGCCGCCGTACGGCGGTATCAATTTTGACTGGCAGGCAATGGAAAAATGAATTTGGTTCATTCGGAAGGCCGCCCTGCGGCGGTAGAAAATTCACTACTCACCATGTCTTCGGTCGTTCCTGATGAGTATGATATCAAATGCCGCGATATATTCGGCGACTAGAGGAATGGCAAGAAGACAGAAGACACGCGAGATGTTAGAGGCGATCAGGATCGAATATCCAGGGAGAAGCGATGAAGAGATCGCCTCAGCCTACGAGAGGGCAAGGATCCTTCTCATAGACCTTCATAAAGTAGATGTGATCGCGAGCAAGGTGGTCAATGTTGACTGAGGTCCGACGCCTATCATCGGATACAACGATTGCATATTCTCGAACGAGGCCCGGATATCTGCCAGCCAGTTCAAGTCTGGTCAACCGGATTTGAACTGTCGATTTCTCCTATTTCTTACCGCGCTTGAACAATGTGAGCAGGAAAACGAAATCTTCTTTGGCAGCCAATGCGTGATTCAAATTCGGAGGCATGTATATCCAGCTCCCAGGTCCGTATTCTGCCTCTTCGTCTCCCAACTTGATCTTGGCCTTCCCCTTCAGGACATGTATGATGGCAGGCATGATTGATGCATGTTCGGACAGGCTCTGTCCTTTCTCCATGCAGAAGACCCCGACATTCGCTTCATGAGTATCCAGGAAAGTCTTGCTCACTATTCCCTTGCTGGCGAACTCGACCATGGAGTCCAGATCGACCACAAGTTCTCCCTTGCTCTCCTTGCCGTTCATTTGCACACACCTATCATCAAAAATGCCAATGCGACCTAGTTAAGCGTTTCTAGGTCCGACGGGCCTAAGAATGACCATGTCTTGCGATGAACGAAATATATGTCATTCCTATTCGGTATTTCCATTCTCTAGGAGGGTCGTGGTCTGCACCAGCTTCTGTTGCTGCTTGTTTTCTCCCTAGCTATCATTGGGATCGCCTTCGTCGGCGGTGTTCTACCTCTCCTCAAGGACTGGAGCTCTGTTCAGCTCCACCTCTTCACTGGCTTCAGCGCCGGAGTGTTCATAGGGGCTGCGTTCTTCCACATGATTCCTGACTCAGTAGATCTCGTGGAGAGCGGGACGGCGCTCGGCCTCGTTCTTCTCGGTTTCGTGGTGGTCCTCCTTGCCGAAAGAGTCGTGTTCTATGAACACAGGGAGGAGTGCGAAGAGGAGTGCGAGCACGAGCACTTGCTCACTGGGGTCACGGCCTTCATCGGACTATCAGTTCACTCTGCGATCGCAGGGCTGAGTCTCGGTGTCGCGGTCGTCGTCGATCAGACCCTAGGTATGATCGTATTCTTGGCGATCATCGCCCACGAGGGCGTGGAGCTGTTTTCCTTGTCCACCGTGTTCCGCCTGGCGGCCATTCAGAGGAGGAAGATACTGATCTATGTCGGACTTCTGGCTTCGATAAAGCCAATATTCGCCTGGATCGCGGTCATCACCATCGACCTCCTATCGGGAATCGGCCTCGGGATACCTCTGGCACTCGCTGCTGGTACCTTTCTCTACGTGGGGATCTATGACCTGCTCCCAGAATCGTTTACTGATGAGAGGAAGAGATATTCAGTCTTCATCGCGGTCATCATCGGCATGGCTATCATGTTTGGCGTTGGCCTGCTGATAGACTAGACGGCCGCTATTTCATCCAGGAGACGGTCTCGCCAAGGCAGCGTCTTATACGTAGTCCTTAAGGTTCTTCAGATCGACATTCAGATGGACGATGTCCCCGACAACTCCGACGAGGTCGGTCTTGAGGTTGATTCGTGGCAGCTTCAGCATCGATTTCTTTACATGCAACTCCTCGATGATATCCTTGTTGACCTCGACCACTATCGCATGCACGGTCCAGGTCTTCGTATCGATGTTGACCCCGACAAGAACCCCTATCTTTCTCCCGTCATGGGAAATGACGTCCTTACGTTCGGAACTGCTAAGCTCAAGTGTCATCTCATCCCTCCTCTGGAGCATTTCTATTCGATTCCTGGCTCATAATGATTTCTATGGTCGATCGGAGTGATTGTGAATCTGTGACACTTGAGCCAGACGAATTGAAGTGAGATCGGGAGTACGAATCACCATGGGACGAAGGACTCTGGTGTCACAAGAAATCGGGAAGGAAGTGACAATCTGAAAGAGATAGATTAATAACGACGCAGTATTTACTGACCCTAGTCAACCGTGCAGGAGGACGTTTGACTGCACAAGAGCGTGGGATGACAGAGTCGAGTCCTTGGAAACGAGGACGCCATGAGCCTTTGCTCCAGGTCCATTGGCGATTCGAGTAGGTCGATCAAGACAATGGATTTCTCGGTCACTCGTCGACACGCTTTGGACAACGATAGCGGGATTGGGGAAGGAGGGAATGCGAAATGGATCACAACATAGGAGAAGGTTGCAGAGCGTTCTTGGTCTCGGTCATAACTCTGTTTGTCATATCCACATTGGTTTTGCCAAATGTGGCGTTGGCCTCAGACTCCACCAGCGTGAGCAACGGTCTATCGTCATCGACGGAGATCATCATATCCACTAGTCCTGATAGTGGACTCAGTCAAGCTTCGGAACTGAACGATCAGACTATCAATGTCGCGACCCGGTTCTTTACAGAAAACCAGGGTCAGTACGATGAAGATGCCAGATTCACGGCAAGCACAGAATTCGGAAAAGCGGTTTTCTGTGATTCGAGAATCATCTATACTATCAACATTCACGATGACGTTGACCCCGATGCCGTCGATTTCATCACACTTACGTTTCCGGGAAGCAATCTCATAGCGCCGGTGGGGGAGGGATTGGAGTCACATCGCAGCAACTTCTTCATCGGAAATCAGAGCGATTGGACCGTTGGAGTTCGCAACTATCGCTCAGTAGAATATCATGATCTCTGGGAAGGCATCGATCTGGTCTACAGGTTCGGCGAGCAAGGGCTGAAATACGAATTCGTCGTCGCTCCCTTCATCCCGGTCAGCAATGTGAAGGTCGAGGTTGATAGCGCATCCTTGGTCTGCAATGCAGACTCATTGGTCTTTGACACCGGTCGTGGCAGTCTGACCGATGGGGGACTATCAGTCAGACACAGTGGATCGGAGGAAGCTTTACCAGCGAGTTTCGTGATACAGCAGAACCAGTTCGGTTTCAATGCGCCGCAGCGAGATCCGTCGAAAGCGGTGATAATCGATCCCTTGGTGTATTCGACATACATCGGTGGAAGTGAAAACGATTCTGCCTATTCAATCGCCGTCGACTCAGGTGGTAACACCTATGTGACTGGCAGGACCAATTCAACAATCTTCCCGATCGCCAACGCGTATCAGAGCACGTATGGTGGAGGTTCCTTTGACGCCTTCGTCTTCAAGCTCAACGCCGCCGGGAGCGCTCTTCTCTACTCCACCTACATCGGTGGAAACGGATGGGATCAAGGCGAGGGGATCGTTGTCGACTCGAACGGCAACGCCTATGTGACTGGTCGTACCATTTCCATAGACTTCCCAGTCGCGAATGCATATCAGAGCACGAAAGGAGGTGTTTACGACGCCTTCATCCTCAAGCTCAATCCCGCCGGCGACACTCTTCTCTACTCCACCTACATCGGTGGGAATAGTGATGATGGTGGTTATTCCATCGCAATCGACTCGACCCTCAACCTATTCATGACCGGCTACACCTCTTCAACAACCTTCCCACTCGCGAATCCATATCAGGACACGAATGGTGGAGGCGATGATGTCTTCGTCCTCAAGCTCAATGCCGCCGGCAGCGCTCTTCTCTACTCCACCTACATCGGTGGCGATGGTGAAGATGTCGGCAATTACATCGCAATCGATCCAAGCGGCAACGCCTATGTGACCGGTTTCACGACATCGACGAATTTTCCCCTCGTCAATGAATATCAGGACACCTACGGTGGAACCGATGATGCCTTCGTGCTGAGGCTCAACCCCGTTGGCGACGCTTTGCTCTACTCGACCTATATCGG
This sequence comes from Methanomassiliicoccales archaeon, assembly GCA_028682925.1. GTDB lineage: Archaea > Thermoplasmatota > Thermoplasmata > Methanomassiliicoccales > JACIVX01 > JAJRAG01. The sequence continues at coordinate 282 of JAJRAG010000164.1, read as the reverse complement.
CACGAGTGGTGAGGATAGCGGCAATTCCATCGCCGTCGATTCAGCCGGCAACATTTGTGTTACTGGTTACACCAATTCAACAGTCTTCCCGATCGCCAACGCGTATCAGAGCACGTATGGTGGAGGGTCCTTTGACGCCTTCATCCTCAAGCTCAATCCCGCCGGCGACACTCTTCTCTACTCCACCTACATCGGTGGGAATAGTGATGATGGTGGTTATTCCATTGCAATCGACTCAAATAACAACGTCTATGTGACTGGCCACACATTCTCTTTGGACTT
>JAJRAG010000029.1 GCA_028682925.1 Methanomassiliicoccales archaeon | reverse complement strand
GCTTCTCGTCATGATTCTCTGATGCTTTCTTCTTCTCATCCTTTTCGCTGAGTTTGTACAGGCGTCTGCGCATCGCGGTCTCTTTTTTTTGACTAGAGTAAAGGTAGGCTTCGTCCATCGTCCCTCTTGTGATCATGATGACGACTCTGCCAGGGCTTCTCCTCCCGGTTCTTCCTCTTCTCTGGATAGTCCGTATCTCGGAAGGTACCGGTTCGTAGAAAACCACGAGGTCTGTGCTCGCCACATCGAGTCCCTCCTCCCCCACGGATGTCGCCACCAAGACATTGTTCTCCCCGCGACGGAACTTCTCGAGGACTCCGACCTGCTCTTTCTGCTTCAGCCCCTTATCGCTCCCCCTCTCAGCCTGACCGATGAGCTTCGCCACTTTCGCACCCTCGATCTTAGAGAGCTTGTTCGCCACAAGCTCGCAGGTATCTCGATAGTGCGTGAAGACCAAGATCCTAGAGTTGGGGTGCGCTATGATCTGGTTGCTGACTATGCTCATCACTCTGGAGAGCTTGGGATGTTCCATCTTCATGCTCCCGAGGAGCGATATTATCTTCTCGAACTCGGGGGACCTCACAATAGCTCTCGAGGCCTTTGAGCCATCTTCCGAAGTTGCCTCCGTCACCATCCTTTCTAGATAGCTTGTCAGTGCCGTCGTTCCCTGCGTCTCGCCCAACTCCAGGGCATGACCGATCTTCATCGCCATGGCCTGGACGCTCAGCGCCCGGTACAACTGCCTTCTCCTCTCCCCAGAGTCAAGCTTGTTCTGGATCCTGCTCCTCACTTCCAATAGGTATTTCCTTGATGGAGGCCGCTTCGAATCCATCACCCCAAGGCTTACGAGCTCCTTGATGTAGGAGTCGTTCAGGGACCTCAGGATGTTGGATACCTTTCGCATCTGGTCAGGGACATCCACCTCGACCCACTGCATGTTCACATCCTGAACATACTTCGCGACGTCTGGATCACTCTCGGACCTGACCTCGGTCTTCACTATTCCGAGGTTCCTGCAGACGTCCTCTATCCTCCTCCCGCTGCTACCAGGCGAGGCCGTCATTCCCATGACGAGCCCATCGTATGCCTTGTACTCCTCTCCAATGGCTACATACGCATAGTTGCCCACTCCTCGATGTGCCTCGTCAAAGATGATGAGCTTGACATCTCTCAGAGATATTCTTTCGGACCTGAGATCGTTGGCCACGACCTGAGGGGTCGAGACTATGATGTCGTTCTCAATCCACGCCACCTCTCTCTCAGCTGGTTCCACCTCCCCCGTCAGGGCGACGACCTTTTTGCCCACTAGATGCTCCCTGACGAACTTCGAATGTTGTTCGACCAGAGGCTTTGTTGGAGCGAGGAACACAACCTTGCCTTTCTTATTTTCGAGCGTCTTCGCCATGACGACAAGGGCGACAACCGTCTTGCCCATGCCTGTCGGTAGTACGATTAGTGTTGAGGATTCAAGACAAGAATTCGCCAATGCTATCTGATATTCCCTCTCGTCGATGCTGTTCTCTCTGATGAGAGGGTGTTTGATGAACACGCCATCACATAATCGAGAATCTAGAAAAGGGTTTTGGGGAGGGGTTTGAAAAAGCCGATCAGTGGCACCCGCCACCACACGACCCACATCCAGACATCTCAGGGTTCTGGATGATCAGTCCCGAGCCCTGCGGTGTCTCGATGAAGTCGATCTTGCATCCATCGAGGAACTCCCGAGTCTCATCATCGAAGTAGAAGGAAAATCCATCCACCTTCTGCTCGATTTCACCATCCTTCTTGCTTTCTTGGAAGGCCATCCCGAACTGCGGCCCTGAACATCCAACACCGGCCATGTAAATCTTGACTCCGAACCCTTGTTTCTCATTCTTGGTCAGAAGGTCTTTGATGAACTTCGTCGCCTCTGGGCTTACATCTACCATGTATATCGCACCTCGGACGCTGAACACGTCGAGCGATTATTTATAGTCTTTCCCTCACATTTCAGTCATCTCGATGCTGGCCAATCTCGACCGCAGTCTTTTCTCTCGATGAGATGCTCCGGAAGGATTTAAATCAAGGTAGGATTTAATCGGACGACATACATGATAACCGGATTAGGACTTGATGCGCGATTTCGTCGCATGGACAAGAGAGATGTGCCAACTCTTGTCAAGATGAGCAAGAGCAACATGTCACACATCCTTCTTTCAGCTTGGGGTACAGAATGGAAGGATGATACACTGGTCCATGCCGTTCTGGATCCAGATTCCTACACTGAGGTCCTTGAGATCGACGGGGAGATAGTCGGATACTTCACGGTGATTAGACGGATCGACAGCGTATTCATAATATCAATTCAGCTTCATCGCCAGTATCAGCAGCAGGGACTTGGAAGCCTCATGATGGCCAGGATCGAGGAATGGGGTGAGAGGTACACTCTTGAGAGGGTGGAACTATGGGTGCAAAGTACGAACGATATCGCGATCAAGTTCTATGAGCACCTAGGGTACAAGATGGCCGGCAGGCAAGGTAACAACTATCTCATGAGGAAGACCATAGGTCGAGATTCTGGGGCAAGCTAGGGGGTCGTCATGTCTGAACACATGCTCGAGATGGCGAAGGCCCTTGTGCTGGTGAAGGACGGAGAGATAACAGTTCTCAGTGATCCAAAGATCAAGCGCTGTCCGTTGAGGAGCCAGCTCTATGGTTGCGACGAAGAGAGCCGAGATACCGTAAGAAGGGTTCTGGAACGTCACATGGCGGAGTATGGAATGTACGGTCCGAATAGGGTCCTTGAGTCCGACGAGAAGCCCGTATCGTTCGGCGCTTCTGAGATAATAATGGATGGGATGACCGAGGGGCTCATTGATGCCGCCGTCGTTGTCTGCGAAGGTGCGGGTACGACAATCGTGACGCGTCCGGAAGTCCTACAGGCGACTGGTGCGCACATGACTGGACTTATTCGGACCGATCCGATTCCCGAAATCCAGGAGGGGCTCAGACAGAGAGGATGCACGCTTCTCGACGATGTTTGCACGATAGATCCAGTGAAGGGATATCTGAAAGCTGTGAGAGGCGGTTTCAAGAACATAGCGGTCACTATCACTGGACTGAGGTCGTTCGAAGCCAGGACACTACGAGAGATGGGACATGTCTCCGGCCACCCTCCTATAGTATTCGCCGTTCACAATAGTGGTGTCAGCAAGGAAGATGCGCTGACTCTGGCGAAGTATTGCGACATCGTCTGGGCATGCGCGTCGAAGGAGATACGATTGGTCGCGGAGGGTCGGGCGAAAATCCAGATAGGGATATCGATACCGGTTTTCGCGTTCAGCGACGTTGGAAAGAGACTGGTGCTCAACCGAGCATATCATTTCGATGAGGGGCTGATCATTCACCGAGCAAGTCTCCCACTGATGCCCTCTGGCAAACAACCCGAGCCTTTGATATAGAATGCATGGACCAAAATCCTCGTCTGGTAATCGATGGTACGTTCGTCTACATTCGAGGAACATCTTCGAATGCGAACGACAATCGGTAAGTATAATGTCCTTCTCCTCTCTTCCATTCAGGTATCATGAGAATCGGACTGATCTATGGTTCCAGAGATATCGAAGTAGACATACCCGACGGGAACGTTTTGTGGGAACTCTGGCCTGAGGACCTTCCTGTAGTAGGAGACGAGGAGACGGCGATTAAGAACGCAATAATGAATCCCGTCGGTTGTGAGCGTCTCGCCAAGTTGGTCGGACCAGGAATGCATGTTGTCATAATAGCAGACGATTTGACACGTCCTACTCCAAGGAAGCGGATCTTGCCGATTCTCCTTGAGGAATTGAACAATGCTGGTGTCACGGACGATGATGTCACGATTCTGATCGCTCTCGGCACTCACAGATACATGACGAAGAAAGAGATACTGAGCACGTTTGGAGAGGAAATCGTATCGAGGGTAAGAGTTGTCAATCACGAATGGATGGATCCCAGAAACCTGGTATCTATTGGGAGAACTGACACCGGAACGCCGGTGACGATCAACAAGATCGCTTTCGAGGCCGATTTCCTGATAGGGCTCGGCAGCATTGTCCCTCACTGTTGGGCAGGCTTCTCTGGCGGTGCGAAGATCATACAGCCAGGGATTTCGGGTCCTGACACTACTGCTGCCACGCACTACTCGATATTCGACGATGATGACAAGGTGTTGGATTTCGCAGGAATGGCCCAGAATAAGGTGATGGACGAAATGCGAGCTGTAGCGAGGAAAACTGGCCTCGACTTCATCGTGAACGTCGTCGTCAACAGTAGGAAAGAGGTCGTCAAGGTCGTCGCTGGAGACCTCGAATTTGCCCACAATGCCGGCATCGACGATTCCAGACGAATGTTCGTTCAAGAGATCCATCAGAAGGCTGATATTGTGATCCAGGAGGCGTATCCAGCGGATTTTGACATGTGGCAGGCGACCAAACCTTTGTCATATTCGAGGAGGGCAGTGAAGGATGGAGGAACCGTCATCTTCCTTACCGCGGCGCCTGATGGTATCTCCGCAAACCACCCCTTCCTGGCCGATCATGGGCGCTGTTCATACTCGGAACTGAAGGACATGATGACTCGCGATCAGGTCGACGATAGAGTCGCAGGCTCCCTCCTGATGCTGATAAAGAAAGGGATCGAGGGTGTGAGAGTCATAGCCGTCTCTGACGGACTCACACGTGAGATGAAAAGACAGATGCTAATGGATCATGCGGACGATTTGGAGGGTGCCTTGAGGATGGCTTTTGAGAGACATGGAAAGGAGGCTTCGATAGGGATCATCCACCATGGCGGGGAGGTGCTCCCTGTCTGTAGAGGAGAATGATTCGAGGAGATGGTTGTTAATACAATATTCGCATTTCTGATATGCAAGTAGCAGAGGTCATCAATGAGTTCAATTGCAATCAAGATGGATGACAAGGACAATGTTGCCACCGCAATCGGTAGTGTCCCATCTGGCGAGGAAGTCATTGTCAAGAACGGGAAGGAAATGAAGTTGACCGTTCGGAGGGACATACAGTTCGGTCACAAGATTGCCACGAAGGCGATAAAGAAGGGCGAGAAGATCG
>JAJRAG010000163.1 GCA_028682925.1 Methanomassiliicoccales archaeon | reverse complement strand
CGATCAGGATGGTCTCCCTATCCAACGAGCCCGAGGCGTACGATTGGATCTTGATCATCATGCCCTCGCGGATCCAGATCTCAAATGGGATTCCCCGAGAAACAAAGTATCATGTTCATGCCAATTCCCGACCTATTGCAGAGTAGATGAATGCTTCGTACGTGGCCACTACATGCTTCGCCATGATTCCAAGAGACGCAAAATCGCTCATTTCAGGCGAAAGCCCCTTATACTCGACTTGTCTGTTTCGGTAACAGGCTAAATTGAATTGCAGAGCTGGGCTTGGTAACTCGCACGGAAGCAAAACCGACAAGTTCCACCAGAATGAGGCGTTAGATTTAGTCAAGAGTCATACGGAGGTGAATAGAAGTGTACGACAGGCCACCGCGCGAAATGCACAAGGCGGTTTGCTCCGATTGCGGCAAGGAATGCGAAGTTCCTTTCAAGCCCTCAGACGGCAGACCAGTATATTGCCGCGATTGCTACCAGAAGCATCGCCCACCGAGGCGAAGCAGGTACTAAACGTTAAGGCGCCAAAAATGCCAAGTGAGCCGATTTTTTGAGCTCCTATCATATTTTTCTTCGTCATTCTTATTGTGTTCATTGTTTCGTTCCATGCCGCATGATGATACGCACAGACTTGGACGAACCAAATCCACATTGAGTGGTGTTCACAAAGATTCAATCGACTGGAAGTGGCTTGGATCATCGGCGGTCATTTGTCTGGATGTTTCTAGGCCTCAACAATGAGTCGAATTCCCACTGATTGTGCAATGAGAATTCGAACCTCAAGGGTTAGTCTCGAACCTCGAGAAACATTTTTAAGTGCAAAGCACAATTGCGCGCACCAGAAAAAGGGGTTATGCCATATGGAGGAGAAACAATTAATACAATATCCACCCCATCTGAGATGGATTTTGAACAGAGCTTTGGATGATCCGAAGGGATTCTGGGGAGAGATAGCCGAGGAACTTCATTGGTTCAAGCGATGGAATAATGTCTTTGAGGGGAGCGGCCCCAACTTCAAGTGGTTTGTCGGAGGAGAGACGAATCTTTGCTACAATTGCCTTGACTATCACGTGAAAAAGGGCAAGGGCAACCGGGCTGCCATCATCTGGGAGAACGGCGAGAACGAAAGAGCACGAGTCTTGACATACAATGAATTGCTCTATGAAGTCAAGCGCTTCGCAGGCGCCCTGAAGGCCCAGGGAGTGAAGAAGGGGGACAGAGTGACAATCTACATGCCGATGATTCCGGAAGCTACAATCGCGATGCTGGCGACCGTGAGAATCGGCGCAATACATTCAGTCGTGTTCGGAGGTTTCGGGGAGGGCGCCCTTGCTGACAGAATAAACGACGCTGGATCCGAGGTAATTGTGACCGCTGACATCGGCTTGCGAAGAGGCAAGACCATTCAGCTCAAGGAGGTAGTCGACCAGGCTTCGAAGTTGGCAAAGGGCATCAGGAAAGTGATCGTGCTAAAGAGGGGGACCAAGGAGCCTCCTATGACGCCCGATAGGGACATATATTGGGAAGAAGCGGTAGAGAAGGGTGCTGGGCAAGACACAGATGCTGTCCCTATGAAGGCTGACGAACTGGCATTCATCCTTTATACTTCTGGGACGATGGCGAAACCGAAAGGCACGGTGCAACCCCATGGCAGCTATCAGGTCTATGTTTACGCCATGGGCAAATGGGTATATGATTTGAGGGAGACTGATACTTGGTGGTCAACCTCTGATGTGGGATGGATAGTCGGCCACAGTTACGTCGTGTACGGCCCACTGCTAGTGGGCTGCTCTACGATCATGTATGAGGGTTCACCTGACTTTCCAACCCCAGACATTTGGTGGAAGATCGTCGAAAGGTACAGTGTCACTCAGATGTGGATTTCTCCAACTGGAGTAAGGGCATTGATGCAATATGGCGACGATTACCCGAACAAACATGATATGAGTTCTGTCAGACTCGTCGTATGTGCCGGAGAGGTCTTGAACCCTCCAGCATACGAATGGCTCTCGAAGAAGGTCTTCCATGGCAGAATTCCTGTCGTGGATCATATGTGGCAGACGGAGACGAGCGGACCGATTGTGGGCAATCCAGTTGGGATTTCGATGCTTCCAATCATACCAGGCTCCGCAACCATCGCGCTGCCAGGAATAGAGGCGGACATCGTCAACGACAAGGGAGAGACTCTTCCACCGGGGGTTGAAGGCAATTTCGTAATCCGAAGACCGTTCCCCGGACTGACACCGACGATCTGGAGAGACGCCGAGAGGTACGTCAGAGACTATTGGACCAGGATACCTGGATGCTACTACACGGGCGATGGTGCCTCAAGGGACGAAAACGGCTACATATCATTCGTCGGCAGATATGACGAGATCATAAAGATAGCCGCACACAGAGTAGGAACGATCGAGATAGAATCCGCGCTGTTGTATCACCCCGCAGTCGCCGAGGCCGCGGTAGTCGGAATGCCTGATGAATTGAGGGGCGAGGTGGCTTTCGCCATAGTGGTCCTGAAGCCCGGTTACGAGCCCACCGAGAAAATGAAGGACGAACTCAAGGCCCAGATAAGGAAGACGATGGGTGCACTCGTCGTGATTGGGGATATGGCTTTCGTCAGCAAGCTTCCGAAGACAAGAAGCGGCAAGATAATGAGGAGAGTGATCAAGGCGGTCGTGACAAAGCAGCCCCTTGGCGACTACTCAACGATGGAGGACCCGGCGGCGATTGACGAGGTTAAGAAAGCACTTGCGACAAAGAAATGAATACAGATCCGATCAATAGATCGGAGAATGAGAACGGTGGGAGTGGTCGACCCCATTCCGACCTTCTCATTGACTTTCCATATTGTCATACCAGTCTTCGAAACATAGAGACACTTTGAAATATCAGCTATCATGTTATATCTGGGAAGTGAAGCCAGTGGCAGTAGATTGGAAGGAAGAATGGAAGCAGAAACTCAGAACGGGTGAAGAAGCGATCGATGTGATAGAAAGAGGGGAGCGAGTCTTCATCGGCACTGCCTGCGGAGAACCGCAGAAGCTTGTTAAGGCACTCATCGCCAAGGCCGACTCCCTTGCGGACAACGAAATCATCCATACCCTTTCATTGGGCATAACTCCTTACTCTGAAGAGAAGTTCACGGACCAGTTCAGAGTGAACGCCTTTTTCATCGGTCCCAATGTGCGGTCCTCGATCAATGAGGGACGCGCTGACTATACTCCAGTCTACTTGTCCGAGATCTCCCATTTGCTTGAGGAAGGTAGGATTCCTATCGACGTGGCACTCATACAGCTGTCTCCCCCAGATGAACATGGCTACTGCAGTTTTGGGGTATCTGTGGACATCACAAAGACCGGCACCGAGGCCGCTGACGTGGTCATTGCTCAAATCAATGAGAACATGCCCAGGGTACTTGGAGATAGCTTCATTCATGTCTCCGACATCGACTACTTGGTCGAGGGAAACGAGCCTTTGCTAGAGTGGCCGACCGTCGACCCTGGAACCCAAACAGAAGCGGATAGCATCGGTCGGTTCGTCGCAGAATTGGTCGAGGACGGCTCCACGATCCAGATGGGATATGGGGCCATTCCCAACTCGGTACTGAAGCACCTCAAGGACAAGAAGGAGCTGGGAGTTCACACCGAAATGTTCTCGGACGGTTTGATAGACCTGGTCGAGTCCGGTGTTGTGACTGGCAAGAAGAAAACCATTCACAAGGACAAGATAATTGCCTCTTTCTGCATAGGTAGCAAAAGATTGTTTGATTTCGTCGACAACAATCCTGCCATCGAGTTCCATCCGTCGGACTACACGAACGATCCGTGCCTAATTGGCAGAAACGAGAAGATGGTTGCTATCAACTCGGCACTTGAGGTCGATCTGACAGGCCAGGTGTGCGCTGATCAGATAGGTTACATGTTCTACTCTGGACTAGGAGGACAGGTTGACTTCATGAGGGGTGCGGCCCGTTCCAAGAGGGGAAGACCGGTGATCGCACTTCCCTCGACAGCTCAAGGTGGGCAAGTCTCCAGAGTAGTGCCGAGACTTTCCGATGGAGCGGGTGTGACCACGACACGAGGGGACGTCCATTACGTCGTGACCGAGTATGGAGTAGCCGAACTGCATGGCAAGAGCATAATGCAGAGGGCCCTAGCGATGATAGACATTGCCCATCCGAAGTTTAGGGGAGATTTGCTGGCAGCTGCGAAATTCCTACATTACGTTTTTCTCGATCAATCCGACATCCCATATCATGGACTTCCTTATCCCCAAGAATACGAGACCTACAGGACCTTTGGCGATTCCCAGGTCTTCTTCAGACCGACGAAGCCGACCGACGAGGAGCCATTGAAGGACCTATTCTACTCTTTCTCTCAAAGGTCAATATACCTACGATTCATGGGGCCCAAGATCAGAATGCCTCACAAAGAGCTCCAGCCACTCGTCAATCTCGATTACGACACGAAGATGGCTATAGTGGGCGTGGTCCGTGAGAAGGAAAGGTTGAAGATCATCGCCGTCGGCAGATATG
>JAJRAG010000162.1 GCA_028682925.1 Methanomassiliicoccales archaeon | reverse complement strand
ATCTTGTCCTGTGAATCCAGCCTCGGCGATTTCGATCAGCAGGTTTGGAGATACTCGAAGAACATGTTCCCTGAGCTCATCATATGATGAACCGATGTTTGGTGGCGGTCTTCGCGAGAGAGCTTCTATCGTTTTCCATAAGATCGTCGTCCATCCGCTTGGGAGATTGTACTCCCAAGGAGTGACGTGGTACATTGTTCGGACTCCTCCTGGAAGTGACACGATTCGGACTCTTGCGTCCGATACCAAGTATTCTTCAATTTCCTTCGACCCAGGCGGGGTCGATGGATTTACCCAACAATCTGAAAAACGCGGTCGCATCATCGAGTGGTCGCCGAGCAATCTCTTCATTCCTGCCCTATGTGCTGATTCTCGACTCTCCGTTGCTTCAGCTCTGGGTTTGAGCACTGATCTTTGAATTATCGTCCCTCCCCCACTACATGAAACGCTGCCTTTCCAATCATTTTCAGGATGACGTCCAGGTCATTTTCGCCTTGTTTGACCACGGACTTCATGCGGACAATGCAGGCCAGACATGTCGGATTGCTTCTGTTTTCCGAGACGTGAAAATCTTGATTGAGGCAGCTCGAGAGCGAAAGAACGCTCTTTTCGACAGAATTGAGTATAGTCCTTGGGTTCAGAGCACATTTCTTGCATTTTGGACCTATCGTCGCGTGTCTTGATGCTTCTCTGCAGAATCTGACCAATCTTGCCATTTCAATTAGGATCTCAGTACAATCGCTCGTGTAGAGGATGCAGGTACCTCTCTGAAGGACTATCTCGTCCAACGGACCTGCGTTCGAGAGCACATTCACAACTTGACTTAGGCATTTCATATCTCTCAGATCCTGAACACCGGAACAATCGGAGCAATCTACCAAGAGGATCCGATTGAGCCTCTCGTGCTTGCATGTCGATTCCATCATTGAATCGTGGCTCTCGATTCTTCTTGCGTTTCTCCGCACTGAGATTGTCGATCCGATTTTAAATCTCATGATTTATCCATATGCTGACTCAGAGTTGAAAGGCATTCAAGTTTCCACTAACTGTAGTGTGAATTCGTATCTCGACGAAGACCATCCAGTTTATTAGTCAAGTCCGCCATCTGTGACGTCGTGGAACTCCTTGCACCTGCTGGCTCAAAGGATTCCCTGAAAGCGGCAATCCTTGGTGGAGCCGACGCGGTCTATCTCGCAGGAAAGCAATTTGGAGCAAGAAGGCTCGCGGAGAATTTCACTAACTCCGAGCTTAAGGGTGCCTTGGCGCTGGCTCACGACAACCACGTGAAGGTGTTCGTAACCGTCAACACGCTGGTAAAGGAGAACGAGCTCTCGGCGGTTTTTTCCTACCTGGATTATCTCAGCTCAATCGAGGTGGATGCCGTCATAGTTCAAGACAGAGGAATTGTGACGCTCATAAATGACAACTTCTCGATGCCGATCCACGCATCCACTCAGATGGGGATTCATTCGCCTGAATGCATAATCTGGGCTGCCAAACAAGGAATGGAGAGAGTCATTTTAGCAAGGGAACTCAAGTTCGAACAGCTCGAGAGGATCAGGAACTCGACCGAGATCGAACTCGAGGTTTTTGTTCATGGCGCCTTGTGCTATTCGGTCTCGGGCAAATGTCTGTTCTCCAGCATACTCGGTGGCAGAAGCGGCAACAGAGGGCTATGCGCGCAACCATGCAGGAAGATCTATGTCCTCGGGAATGAAAAGGGCTATCTCCTGAGCACGGCCGATCTTTTCTCAATTGAATCGATACCTCACCTGATGGGGATAGGGATTGATGCTTTGAAGATTGAAGGCAGAATGAGAAGTCCTGTATATGTCTATCTAGCAACGAGAGTCTACGCAAATGCAATTAGAAGAGCGCAGAATGGGGAGAGCGTTCTCGTAACTCCGCGAGAAAAGGAGCTCCTGGAGGTCGTTTTCAATCGTGGTACCACGAATGGTTATCTCTCTCAAGAGAGTGTCATGCAAAGAGACTACCCAGATTCGAGAGGTCTTTTGCTCGGAGTAGCGACTATCACACAAGGAATCTTGCGTGTGTCCGCAGAGAATCTCAAGAATGGAGATGGGGTGTCCCTCTATCGATCTGGAAAGAAACTCGGAGGCCTCGAGATAAAGGATATCGACAGGTGCGGCCGGGATTCTGCCTTTTCGGTTCCATTCGAAATCGATGATGGAGAATACCTAATCTACAAAACCAAGGACGCATATTTCGACAGTGTCAGGCAGATAGTATCCACCTTAGAATTCCCGCGCTTGGAGGGCTCGATTAAGAGACTCAAGTATGATCAGTTGTCTTCGAAAAGGAGAAGATCAGGGCGAGAACTGTCCTTTTACATTTCATCATTGAAATCGTTGGACAAGGCATTGCCCTACGCCTCCAGGATATATTTCGAATGGAATAGATACAAAGAGGACGCCAGATCTATATGCAGGAAATCGAACACCGAGTTTGTCCTTATGATGCCCGGATTCTCGACAGAGATTCCTGATACCAATTGCGAATCGATCATGGTCTCTACACTGGGGCAGGCTGAGAAGTACACTGGCAGAAGACTGTATGGACACTATTCTTTGAATTTCTTTAATAGTCTCACCATACCAGACCTCCATCAGTATACACTTTCTGTAGAATTGTCGAGGGAAGATATTCTTGATCTCACAAAGCACTACGAGGGTAGATTGGAGGCCCTCGTCTTCGGAAGAATCGAACTCATGTTGACGAAGGACCCAACACTCAATGAAGGAACGCTCGTGGATATGAGGGGGAAGAAGTTCCCGGTATACCGCGACAACTTCGGGTTCGTCCACATATTGAATTCTTCGGATCTGTTCCTGCTGGAGCAGATGAAGGAAATGATGGACATGGGAATAGAGTCATATGGCCTGGACCTGAGGAGAAGAAGCGCCGAGCTTACAGAATTGGTTGCTAAGGCATTCTACGAAGGGGATGAGAAATCGAAGGTCAGCATCAAGAGAAAATGTGGATCGATAACTGCTGGGCACTATGCGAGGGGAGTGCTCTAGTGTTCCTCTCAAATCACCCAAGTCCCATCTTCAAGTGAAGGCACAGTTCATTTGACTGTAATAGTACTGCATTCTATCTCATATATTCCTGGCCATTTGGATGATTGATGGCCGATAGCGAGGAAATCCCAGTCTTGAGTCCTCCGAGTCTGAATGAAGATGCCAGAGGAGGCCACCACAATCATACGACTCCGATGCAACCCCGATTTGACCTCGATACCGTGCGTCGCATTGACAATTGCCAAGGAATAGGTGGATTCTTTGATTCGATTATGGGAATGATGATTGTGACTTTGGGAATCGTCCTGCTAACATCGTCGCTTGTCGTGGTTGACGGTGAGATGTCTAGGGACGGTAAGGCGCAAATGCTCGAAAATACATGTCAAAAATTGCTCAATTCACTCCCTTCGAAAGATGGATTGTCGGTCCCCAAAGATATCCTCGACTATTCTCTATTGGTGAACATGTCTACATCGGAACCCTACATCGATGACAGAGTGATCGGATATAGGGTGGTCTTGAAAGAGTTGCATCCAAATTCCAGCCTTCTCAGCGTGATGGCAGCAGGTCAGATTCCTGCGAGCTTGTCAGAATTGTACGCGACCACAATTCCAATCAATGTTCGACATTCAGCATTTGACGTTCGAGCTGCGCTCCTTTGCATCTGGGTCTGGTAGAACAATGAGGGAAAAACACAAGGGACAAATAGCGATTTTCGACGCCCTTATATTCCTAGCCGTTTCATCTTTGGTGTCAGCAAGTCTGCTTAGCAGTGTCGCGCCTGTGGACTCATCGACAGATGATGAGTCTCAGAGATACATTGATCGCGCGCACGGAGTGTTCCTCAGGACGACAGTCGAAATTGAAGCCGCCAAAGGAGCCGAAGTAGATGGAGAGGGGAACAGAACCTTGACGGTATTCGAATTTGTTCTAGCCAGGATAGTTGAACTTGAGGCAGGCGGGGATTCTGAGAAGGAGGTCGATTCATCAAAGTCGCTATCCGCCATCCTTGACGCCCTTCTGCGGCCCAGATTCCATTATTCCTGGAAGGTCAAACATGGCTCTGTGGGTTACTCATTCTCCACCTCATTCCTCGGTAATAGAACTAGCGGCTCATTGTATGTGTCGACAATTGTCTCAGAAATGCCATCCCACAAGGGAGAAGTCTTGATGATATTGAATGCATGGAGGAATGCCTGATCGAATGTATTTCCTCAATTTCTTCCTTCCATATTCCTGACAATTCTCTCTGCTTCGTTTGATGCTCTTCTCAGATCCATGTATTGAAGGGCAAACGCCAACCCGATAGATCCAAAAATCCCAGCCACAACGACATCAGATGACAACGAACTCATGAAATCAAAAACCGAGACCTCCATCTGAAAATGTCCGACGTACAAAAGTATCAAGATCATGGCAACGATGCTGACAAAATACATCGACAATCCGTAGATTGACCTTCTGACCTCGATTGTCGTGCACTCACTATTGCAGACCTCGCATTTTTCCCTGCTATACCAGTTCCTTGGATGAAGCGTCTTGCACTCGGGACAGTAGCAGAACTTCACGTCCAACGAGAAGGATTGTCATAATATATTCCTTTTTGAGTTCTAGAAAGCCATCGCTAAGTTGTAAAGACATTCTCAAGAAGATCATGAACCAAATTTCTTGGACATGTTCATCTTGTCCAGCAATATAGGCATCAAATCCTTTCCCCGAATTCTTCCCAGTCCCCCCAACGAAGCCGATACCTCATCGAAAGCCTCAACACCGTCCTTCGACGTATTATTCGAGCAGATAGACACGGGGACTGGATCCCCACTATGATCTCCCAACTGTACAGGAGTGCAATGATCTGCCAGAAGGACAATGATAGTGTCTGGAGATACACTCCCTCGAATTAGTCCGACCATCCTATCTAGACGTTCAATCACTTCGACTTTCTTCTCATGATTACCATCGTGAGACGCTATGTCGGCGGCTTTCACGTTGACCAACACGAGATCCTTTGAGTCCAGGAGCTTCAAGGCAGCATTCGCCTTGGCATTCATGTCAGTGTCAAGTCCTCCTGTGGCTCCGGTTACTTCAACCACTTCCATTCCGCACAACCCGCAGACTCCTTTAACCAGTGATACTCCAGCCACACATGCAGATTCAACTCCGTACTTATCTTTGATCGACTGGATTCTCGGAAAACTGCCAGCTCCTCTAGGCAGCAGAATGTTCGCAGGAGGTTTTCCCTGATCCACTCGTTTCTGATTGATTGGGTGATTCTTGAGCACCAAATAAGACTCCCTGACGAAGTCATTCACAGCCTTCGCGGTCTTTTTCGCTTTTGGAACAAGCGGCGTGCTTTTGGCAACTCTCGCCAATAAATGAGGGTCCACGTCCGAAACGAACGGTGATAGCTCCTTGCCTCTGAGGAGCAGGACCGCCCTATGTTCGGTCGCTTCCTTAACGATGATCTTCACGCCTTTGATCCTGATCTTGCCAAGGACGTTCGACAGCTCGACCGTCTCGGGTCCCCCTATCCTTCCAGCCCTCCTGTCCAAGATATTCCACTCGTCATCCACGGTGGCGAAATTGCATCTGAAGGCGACATCACCATTCTTGCCTGTCAGTCCGACACCAACCGCTTCGAACGGTCCACGTCCCGTGTACACCTCTGATGGATCATATCCAAGAATCGCCAGATGAGACGTATCACTCCCCGGAGGCACACCGGGCGCGATGACGTCCATTATCCCGTTGGATCCGTGTCGGGCACACCAGTTCATGTTGGGCTTGCGAGCGACTTGAAGTGGGGTTCTGAATTCCAGAGCCTCTGTCGGCCTGTCCCCCACACCATCCATGACTAGTATGAGGGCCTTTCCTCCGCGTCTCATTGATATCGCATGGTATATCGGCAAGACCGTAGAAAAAGCTCACTGGTCGTCACGCAATCTCCGCGGACCTCTCTCTGGACCATGCCTCATCGGGCAAAGAATCGTAGAGATCCAGTTCCTCTGGCTCCTCGCCTCCTAGCCGTCTGAGTTCACGAGCAATGTCATCCACATTCAAGTCCCAATAGAATATCCTCCAGATCCTTCCACTTACAAGGATCGCTTCCTCCCAGTGAGTCTTCAGAAGCTTCAGATCCTGAAAGAAATAGAACAGGCGTCTATCCTCCTGATCAAGGGAGTTGTCGATAATAGACTCTCCGAATCCAAAGTAGTTCAGCAGTCGAAGCGCCAAATCCTTGGCCGAGCTCTCGCTGATTCCGACTCTGTTCTCGATCACGCTGGTCAGGCTCTCTAGATTCACCATCGTACGGTTATTGACTGACATATGCGTTCCATTCCCTGGACAAGGCCTGTATAAATAGGTTCCTTTGACACCAATTTTGTGGACGCTTGGCAAAGGATGGAGAACCTGGAATCGATTCGTGTTTTGCTCTCCCGCTTGTCCTTGTCCCCTATCCAGCAGGTGCAGGGGGTGCGATTTGAACGCACGGACCCCTTCGGGACAAGGTCCTAAGCCTTGCGCCTTTGGCCAAGCTTGGCTACCCCTGCGGATATCCGCAGGATGATTTCCAGATTATTAATTCTTTCTCAGATGGTGTGGTTGCATGGAAAGGCGATCGAATGTATTAATCCTTACATTTTCGAGTCATTGGGATTTGCGGTGAACGGGCTGATCATGCTCGCTCAAGCAGGTGACTGAGGTAGTCGTTGATAGCCTTGAACGCGGTCTGCCTGTTGCATGGATAAGCCTTGATCTTGCCCCTCAATGCTATGACATCGTCCTTCTCAGAGAGGACCATATTCTCCAGGAATGCCTCCTGCTTGTCGAGCCTCAAGAAGAAAGTGCAATCATCGCTTATTCTCTCGTCAAGAGTCCCCATGATCGTCTCGATGTTGTGCTTGCCCAAACGACTAAAGAACGAGTCGATGCCAGACTTGCCTTTGACCATCACCTGGAGTATTGTGATCGGATTTCCATGATATCCTGACGATTTCGTGCGCCTGATGCCGTCGCTGCCTGAGACAAAGGATAGAGCTTTCTCGACCTTCCGATCATCCTCCGTGGCATGTACGAAAGCTCTGAGATTGACACTGTGGAACGCCATCTGTATCATCATTGGCCAAATCCTAGATATTCCTTTCCAACCAACTGCCAATCACGAAACGCCATTATATAGACCCGACCGGCGGTCCTCTAAACAAAGATAGTCCGTCAGATTCGTTCATACGACATACGATTGACAAATTATAGCATGCCAGTTCCAACATTGACAAAGATTTATAATTGGAAACAGGATTCAAGGGCGGTGCTAAGTGCATGATAGAAATAAGATTGCACGGTCGTGGCGGGCAAGGAGCCGTTGTCGCTTCAGAAATGCTCGCAAGGGCCGCTGTGAGGGATGGAATGCACGCCTCTGCGTTTCCGTTTTTTGGGGTTGAAAGGCGGGGCTGTCCTGTTACTGCCTTCTGCAGGATCGATGATAAGCCGATAAGAATCCACGCCGGGATATACGAACCCGACTACGTTATCGTACTCGACCCAGGCCTGATGGCTCTGGTCGACGTCTTTCAAGGACTCAAACCCGAAGGAAAGATCCTGATCAACACGACACGGAGCAGAGAGGATTTGACGATAAAGGCACACAACAAGGTTGTCATCGTCGACGCAACAGGAATCGCGCTGAAGCACGGCCTCGGAAGCGAGACCGCGCCTATAGTGAACACAGCAATTATTGGCGCATTCGTCAAGATGTTCCCAAAGATCTCAATAGATTCATTACTGGAAAGCGTAAGAGAGGCTGCCCCAGTGAAGAAAGAGGAGAACGCATCTGCAGCCAGGGATGCCTATGAAATAACAAAGGAGGTGTGATTCATGCCTGTTCTGAAGACCTACAAGGACCTGCCCTCCACCCCAGTCACCTTCTACTCCACGGAGAGCAACAAGACCGGGACGTGGAGGACGATTCGCCCGATTTTTGATGAGAGCAAATGCACGAGATGCTATATCTGCTGGAAGTTCTGTCCAGAT
>JAJRAG010000028.1 GCA_028682925.1 Methanomassiliicoccales archaeon | reverse complement strand
GAAAGAAGTGACTGTACCGCCAGTGCGATTGGGACGCTTGTGACAAGGTCTGCGCCCACAACTCCAGTCTGTCGATTGAGCGAATGACGTTTTCACTCTCGGGGACCTCCAGATAAGACGATTTGAACGAAAATCCTCATCGGTCCAGCTGGGACAAGTTTTATTGTGAACTTCCACCATCCATTGGTCGCGGGCCTGTAGTGTAGCTTGGATATCACAGAGGCCTCCGGTGGCAGGTTTCAAAGGCCGAAGCAAGCCTCGGACTCGGGTTCGAATTCTCTCTATGAGGGACGAAAATCCCGACAGGCCCGCCATTTCCCCATATTCGACGTCAATCGATGAGAGCAAGTCGAAAACAGTTATATGGAGTAAGTCTCTAACGGCAGATGTATGTTCTTGACTCGGGATGAAGAGTCGATCCTCAATGGGGAACGGGGCTCTGGTCCTCAGCGAGCGATGGAACTCCTTGTCGCCCTTGGGACGATATATGACGCCGACCGCCTTGTCTCCATAACATCCGCTCACCTCTCAGGTGTCTCTTACAAGACAATAGGGAAAGGGGGACTGTCATTTCTGAATGACCTGGCCTCTGATGCTCGAGTTCAAGTAAAAACCACTCTCAACCCTGCTGGCATGGATCTCGAACGGTGGAAGGATATGGGTATTCAGGAGGAATTCGCCGACCGGCAATTGGAGATCATAGACTGCTATGATCGTCTCGGTGTGGAAACGACGTGCACTTGCACTCCATACCTCGCTGGGAATTTGCCCCGTGTGGGTGAATCAATCGCATGGGCAGAATCGTCCGCGCTCTCCTATGTCAATTCGATCGTGGGAGCTCGAACAAATCGTGAAGGGGGACCTGGGGCTCTGGCCGCCTCGATAGTCGGGAAGACACCCGCCTACGGATTGCATCTCGACTCGAACAGAAAAGCCACCGTGGTCATAGAAGCCGACATGGACTCTGGAATTCTCAATTATTCCCTCCTCGGCCATGTCGTCGGCAAGAAGGTCGCAAACGCTATCCCCTACTTCAAGGGGATACGGCCAAGCCAGGACGAGATCAAAACCCTTGCTGCGGCAATGGCGGCATCAGGGGCCGTTGCGATGTTCCATATCGAGAACATGACACCTGAGGCTTATGGAATGGATACGGCAGGTTTGGAGACGATCGACATCGGAAGTAGGGATATTGCGACCGCCAGAGATTCTCTGTCGTCAGGGTCCGATCCTGACCTAATCGCTCTTGGTTGCCCGCATCTGTCTGAGGTCGAGATTCGTGAACTTGCCGCTGTTCTGAAAGGGAAAAAGAAGAAAGGCGACACGGAGGTCTGGTTCTGCACGTCACGGGCCGTTATGAGAAGATGCGCAAAGGAGGTTGCGGAGCTGGAACACTTCGGTAAGGTCTTGTGCGACACATGCATGATCGTCTCCCCAATCGAAGAGAATCACTTGTGCACTGGCACAAACTCGGCAAAGGCGTGCACCTATCTGCCAACGCTCTGCTCCCAGAAGGTCGTTTGCTCGAGCACCGTGGAGTTGATGGGGATGATCACCTGATCGTACAAGGGAGAGGAATATCCAAAGGTATGGCCGAGGGGGATATCGTCGTAATTGAGTCTCCATTCAGCTTCCTCGGAGGGGTCGACCAGTCAAGCGGTCTCCTGCAGGGGTCGGATTCCATAGGTATTGCGGGCAGAGTGTTTGCTTTCACGGTGGGAAAAGGGAGCACGGTCGGGTCGTACACTATGTTGGAGATGAAACGGCGAGGGACCCTTCCCGTCGCGATTCTGAACACGATAGCGGAGCCGATCGTCACTACTGGAGCGGTCCTTTGTCGAATACCCCTCGTCGATTCTATCGATGTCTCGGTGCTCAGGAATGGGGACAGGGTGATCGTGGACGGAACACGTGGCGTTGTGGAGATCAAAGGAGTCGAACTGAAAGATGTCGTGACCTGTATCCTGACGAATGGGGACAAGTTCTTGATATTGAAGAGAAGCGAGAAGGTCGGAACGTACAAAGGCAAATGGGCAGGGGTTAGCGGATTCGTAGAGGCAGGGGAGGAGCCCATGCAGACCGCGATCAAAGAAATGTCAGAGGAAGCGAATGTGATCGACGCTCGGTTGCTGAAGAAGGCGAACGCGATTCTCATCCGGTCTGGAGACATCGTCTGGAAAATACATCCGTTTCTGTTCGCAATAGATGATGTCAGAGTGGAGACTAACTGGGAGCACACCGAACACAGATGGATTCTCGCTGAGAATCTGCGTGAATTTGACACGGTCCCAGGTCTTGATAAGGTGATAAGGGCGCTTCTTCCTGCATGAGAGGTTCTGGCTTCAAGACCAGGACTACCATCGGTGTCACGCAATTCCCAGAATCTCAGAGGGTTACGTCAACTTCCTTCTCCAACAGGTTCAGCTCGTGCGGTTCAAGAGTCGAAGGATTGAGCGCCATGAGCAATACCGCGTTCTTAATCGCAATCTGATCTCTGAGTGACTGGACGAATCTCAATACTGTGAGGAAGTTGTTGTTGGTGATCAGATACTCCAGTCCATCTAGAAGTACAATGCTGCCTTCGCCTGTGTTCGCAGCAGAGATGAACTGCTCAAGCGACACGCTCAGTTTCTCAAGATCTTTCGGCCT
>JAJRAG010000161.1 GCA_028682925.1 Methanomassiliicoccales archaeon | reverse complement strand
CTTTCCATTTAGATATCAGGTTGGATGAGTTATGATCCGGACTTGATGATTCTGTTCATAGAGTCAAATCGACACGTAACAACGAGCCGAGACTAGACATCTGGCCAATGTATTCAACAGATAGTATTGCGGTCGCAAAAACCAGAAGAAGCGCCAGGTTCCCCATGTCAAGGGATCATTTGCACGGGAACGATCTGATCGCAAACGAGGGCCATGACTTCCTTGAGCTCTGGCTTGGCCTGACCTGCGACAGAGATTATGACCGGGTAAGCTCCCTTCGACTTCAGGCCGCTAAGCAGGACCTGGAGGAACTCCGAGAGCATCTTGACGTCGTTGTGGATCGCCAAGGAGTTTATTGAATCAAGCACGACCAGCATGGGCTTTCCTTTCATCTTCCGTGAAAGGAAGTCGACCTTGAGGATTATGCTCTCCAGCATCGTCGGGTTGTCGATGTAGATCGTGTTCTCGCTCGTTGCGATGTCTCGAGAGACGAGATGGGAGATGCAGTCAATGAAATGTATGCCTTTCGTGTCTACCTCGAGCATCTTAAGCGCGGAAAGCATCGCAGAGGCGGGTACAGAGGATGTGATGTACACGCATATCAGACCTTTCTTCCCAGCGAAATTGTCGGTCAGGCCGCGCACGACATCGAAGTATGTGTCCATCCCGATCTCGAGCACCACCGAGACTGAGGGGCCGAACTCTTCCAGCTTCGCCGCTACATTGCCTCCGATGTCATCGTTCAAGAAACGCCGCCTCCTTTTAACAACGGCGTGACAAGCACGCCGCAGGACGTCAGGTCGATCACGTACTTCGACCTTGAGTGGCTCGTTCCCTTCATCTTCGTGACCTGGATCGTCCTGAGAAGGTCCCCTCTCCTCTCGTGATTGTCCATAGAGATTATTCCGTCCGATACGAAGCCTTCGATGTCGGATGGACCGGCTTTGTCTGAGATGAGAAGACCTGTGCATCGACCTGCATATATCGCGGCACTGAGCCTCTGGAGCAGGACCTTCGCCACCATTTGATCCTCTATCCCATACAGCAGCGAGCTCAACGAGTCGAGCACGAACCTCTTGACGCCGTTCTCGACAAGGGTTTTCTCGATCATCTCAGCGAGCCGGATGGCGCTCTCCTCGTCCAGAATGCGTTGTTTTATTCCAGCTTTATCGAGGAGGGGCCCAAGCTCCAGAATCTGCAATGTCCCATCCTTCAAATACTTCTCATCGAAGAAGTCGAAATGAGGGATGTTCGATATCAGTTTGTCCGGCGACTCGAATGTCGAAATCAAAAGCCCCTTCTCGCCCTTTGACGCGCCTCTCAACAGGAACTCGACAGCGAGTGTCGTCTTGCCCGTCCCGGAGCCCCCGGTCACGAGGACCATGTTTGAAATCGGGATGCCACCTCCCAGGATGCCGTCCAAACCGTCTATTCCGGTGACGCACTTCGCTCGTTCGCCCGACAATTCAGCTGCTTGCATGCTCTGCCGATAATCCGCTTGTGGTTTTATAGTGTTTTGCCCAGCATCCACCTGACCCTCCGGTTGTGCAAAGAGCCACGACTTCGAGAATGGACGGAACATCAAGAGACATTCGAAAGGGTTTATTACAATTCACATTATTAATCGAGGATCATGAAGCCGGTATTGCAGGTCGCCTTGGACCTCATGCATTCGAAGAGGGCTATCGAGATCGGGCAGGAGGCCGTAGAGGGGGGCGCGGAATGGATCGAGGCCGGAACGCCACTTATCAAGAGCGAAGGGGTCGAGATCCTAAGAGCGCTCAAGAAACAGTTCCCAGGGCATATCCTAGTGGCCGATATGAAGACGATGGACGTCGGAGGCTTCGAGGTCGAGATCGCCGGAAAGGCGGGCGCTGACGTCGTGACGGTCATGGGGCTCTCCGACGACGGAACGATCGAAGAGTCTGTGCTTTCGGGCAGGAAGTACGGGACGAAGATAATGGTCGACCTGATGAACGTCGAAGACAAGGTCGCTAGGGCGAAGAGCGCGGAGAAGATGGGTGCCAGTTACGTCTGCCTTCACGTCGGCATAGACGAGCAGATGAAAGGCGGAAAGTCACCTTTGGAGATGGTAAAGGCGGTATCATCTGCGGTCAGCATTCCAGTGGCCGTCGCTGGTGGCATTACCTCCGAATCTGCGCCAGATTTCGTGAAGGCGGGCGCGTCGATAATCATCGTTGGCGGGGGCATAATAAAGGCGGAAGAGGTCAACAAGGCTGCGAGAAGGATAAAGCAAGCAATCCAGAGCGGTGATGGCATACCGTCAGATCTGTCGAGGAAATACTCTCAGGAGAATCTAGTAAGTGCATTCCAGAAGGTCTCTACGCCAAACATAGCGGATGCCGCTCACAAGCGTGGCGTCATGATAGACATTGTCCCGAGGATCAAACACGGGACGAAGATGGTCGGGAAGGCCGTTACGGTACAGACTTGCAAAGGCGACTGGGCGAAGCCAGTGGAAGCGATCGATAGGGCGGAGAAAGGAGACGTCATTGTCGTCGACGCCGGAGGGAGCGACATAGCCGTCTGGGGAGAGCTCGCTTCGTGGAGCTGCAAGGTCAAGGGGGTTAGCGGAATCGT
>JAJRAG010000160.1 GCA_028682925.1 Methanomassiliicoccales archaeon | reverse complement strand
TGACTTTCGTCGGCGTCGCGATCACCTTCATCTTCTTGAGCGCCGAGTACGTCGCGATCATCCAGATCTTGATCTACGTCGGAGCTGTGACCATCCTGATCCTCTTCGGTATCATGCTTACTAAGAGAAGACTCTCGGGAGGCGATTCGAGTGAATAGGCACGCAATCGCATCTATCATCGCCGCCCTCGCACTCTTCCTGATCGTACTTGGGTCGATCCTATCAGTGAACTGGAACGCGGGAGAGATGACGGAGGTCGGGACGGAAAGGGTCGGGTCTTCACTTTTCGATGAGTATGGCTTCACTTTTCTGGTGGTAGGTCTTCTCATGTTCGCCGCGATGATGGGCGGCGTGTTTCTCGCGAAGGAGGACGATAGATGATTCCGATCGAGTACTTCCTCGCATTGTCCGCAATATTGTTCGCGATCGGAGCATATGGAGCGCTCACGAGGAGGAACACGATCGTCGTCTTAATGTCGATCGAGATCATGTTGAACGCCGCCAACATAAACTTCGTCGCGTTCTCCTCCTTCTTCAACGATGCAAGTGGGCAGGTGTTCGCGCTATTCTCGATCGCGGTCGCAGCCGCTGAAGTTGCCGTCGGTCTTGCAATCCTTCTGAACCTTCTGAAGACCAGTGACACGATCGACCTGGAAGAAGTCAACACCCTGAGGTGGTGAGATGCAACCGATCGAGCTCGCCTGGCTGATCCCGGTGTTCCCTCTTCTCGCTGCATTGATACTGGGAATTCTCGGTCGCAAGATGAAGGAAGGAGGAGGATATATTGCGATTGTCGCGGCGGCCGCATCGCTCGTCCTTTCGATACTTGTCGTTGTTCAGGTTCTCGATGGGTCCTTTGATGGGGCTGACGGCGTCATTAACGGTGTCTACGAGCAATCGGGGACCTGGATCAGCCTATCTCCCACATACAAGTTCGAGATTGGAGTCTACGTGGACCAGCTCACCGCTCTGATGCTTATGGTCGTATCCATCGTCTCCACCCTCGTCATCATCTACTCGATCTCCTACATGGGTGAGGAGGGCGGGAGGAAGAGGAGGTACTACACCGAGATATCTCTGTTCGTCGGGGTGATGTTCGGTCTCGTCCTCGCGAACAACTATCTTGAGATGTTCATCTTCTGGGAACTCGTCGGCCTCTGTTCTTACTTGCTGATAGGGTTCTGGTACCACAAGCCCTCTGCTGCCTCAGCCGCGAAGAAAGCCTTCATCGTCACCAGAGTTGGCGACATCATGTTCATGATCGGTATCATCATTCTCTTCACAACGTTCAAGACTCTGAACTTCAGGGACCTGTTCTCGATGGAGGTGTCCGGAAGCGATCTCGGTCTTTTGACTCTCGGAACTTTCTTCATTTTCGGTGGAGCGATAGGCAAGAGCGCTCAGTTCCCTCTGCACGATTGGCTGCCGGATGCAATGGAGGGTCCGACGACCGTTTCAGCTTTGATTCATGCGGCCACGATGGTCAAGGCTGGCGTATATCTCGTGGCAAGATCGTTCCCTCTGTTCGTCCAGACTCCGGAGACACTCATAGTCGTGGCGATAATTGGCGGAGTGACGGCGTTTATGGCCGCCACGATGGCCTTGAACTCTCCGAACATCAAGCGCGTGCTGGCTTATTCCACGATCAGCCAGCTAGGGTTGATGATGCTGGCTCTGGGTGCCGGTGGATACCTTTTCTACAACTCGATGGGATCGGAGGGATACACGGCCTCGATGTTCCATCTGATGAATCATGCATTCTTCAAGGCGCTGTTGTTCTTGTGCGCTGGCAGCGTGATACACGCTGTCGGAACGGAGGACATACGATTGATGGGCGGTCTGGGAAAGACGATGAAGGTCACATCCTTCGCGATGCTCATCGGCGCTCTCTCGATCTCTGGCATCCCTCCGTTCAGCGGATTCTGGAGCAAGGACGAAGTGCTGGCTACCGTCTGGAGCGCTGGCTCGCTAAGCTGGGTCTTTGTGCTTCTTTACGTTCTCGGAATCGCTACAGCATTCATGACCGCGTTCTACATGTTCAGGTTGTGGTTCCTGACCTTCAAAGGAGAGCCAGGGGAGTCGTCCAAGCACTCCCATGAGTCCCCGAAGTCCATGACCTTACCCCTCGTGATCCTCTCTGCGTTCGCGGCCGTGTCGTTCCTTGTGCTTTTTATTGGGAGCGGTTTCGGCGGGACGGTGTACTTCGAAGAGCACGGCTCACTCTCAATCGAGGGAGTGTTGTCCGGAATATTCTCCGACCCGCTGACTTATGTCTCCATAATCGTCGCTGCCTGCGGGGTAGGACTGGCTTATCTAGTTTACTACAAGAAGAGGATTTCATCGGACGTGTTCGTTTCCTCGAATGTCACTCGAGCCGTCTACAGTCTGCTGCAGAAACGATACGGCTTCACTGCCGGCTACGATGCCTTCGCCGAGAAGATCGTATACGGCTTCTCCAGAGTCGTAGATTGGTTCGACCTGAAGATAATCGATGGAATTGTGAATGGAATAAGCTTCACCCTCACGAGGACGGGAGATTACATCCGCAGGATGCAGACTGGACGTGCTCAGAGCTATGCGACGGTCATAATCGCAGGAATATCGGTCATTCTTGTCCTATTGTATCTTTTGGGAGGATTGAGGTGAGACCATGCTAGAGAATGTTCCGATTCTATCATTGATCATTCTCATTCCCCTCATCGGAGCCGCAATCATATTCCTTACTGGCAAGAACGCGAAGGCCACCAAAGTCACAGCACTCACTTTCTCTGCGATCCCTCTCGTTCTTTCATTTGTCCTACTTGCGAGCTTCTCCTTGGATATCGGCACCTACCAGTTCCGTGAACGGTACGAATGGATACCGGG
Organism: Methanomassiliicoccales archaeon; assembly: GCA_028682925.1. Lineage (GTDB taxonomy): Archaea > Thermoplasmatota > Thermoplasmata > Methanomassiliicoccales > JACIVX01 > JAJRAG01. Next base: position 811 of record JAJRAG010000160.1, on the reverse strand, counting down.
GCTCGGAATATCGTACTCCCTCGGCGTCGATGGGATCAGCATACTGATGGTGTTCCTGACCACCCTGCTCTGCTTCTTAGCCATCCTCTTCTCCTGGGACGTTGAGCACAGGACGAAGGAGTACATGGGCCTGATGCTCATTCTTGATGTCGGGGTCCTGGGTGTGTTCACTTCCCTGGATTATTTCCTCTTTTACGTCTTCTGGGAGGTCGTCCTGATTCCGATGTACTTCTTGATCGCTATTTGGGGCGGTCCGAGAAGAGATTATGCATCGATCAAGTTCTTCATCTACACTCATGTGGCGAGCCTCGCCATGCTCATCACGATAATGGCGTTGTATTTCGAGGCGAAACCAGTACTCGGGTACGCGTCGTTCAGCATGATTGACATCGCAAGCGTCAGCGGCGGGTTCGGCCAGATCTTCCAGGTGGCCGCCTTCGGCTCGTTATTCTTCGCCTTCGGTGTCAAGATGCCGATCGTTCCGTTCCACACATGGCTTCCCGATGCACATGTCGAAGCTCCCACAGCTGGTAGCGTTCTACTGGCCGGACTATTGCTGAAGATGGGCTCATATGGTATTATCAGGGTCGCCTTGCCGACGCTGCCCGATGGCGCTTCAATGCTGATGCCACTGATGTTGGCCATAGCGATCATCTCCATCCTCTACGGGGCGATCGTGTGTCTCGCACAGAAGGACCTCAAGAAAATGGTCGCCTTCTCATCGATCAGCCACATGGGCATAGTTCTCCTTGGTATCTCAACAGGTAGTGAGCTGGGCATCGCCGCGGCAGTGTTCCAGATGTTCGCCCAT
>JAJRAG010000159.1 GCA_028682925.1 Methanomassiliicoccales archaeon | reverse complement strand
GATCTGATTTTCGGAAACATAGACACTTGGCTGATTTGGAAGCTCACGGGCGAGCACATCACCGACTGCACCAACGCGTCTCGTACCCTCCTGTTCAACATATTCAAGTGCGACTGGGATAGAGAATTACTGGAGACGCTGGAAATACCGGAGATCATCCTTCCAGAGGTCAGACCCTCGGTAGATCCGAACGCATACGGACTGACGAAACCATCTGAGTTCATGGGTGCTGAGGTGCCAGTCTGTGGTGACCTTGGGGATCAGCAGGCCGCGTTGTTCGGGCAGACCTGCTTCGATTCCGGCGAGGCCAAGAACACCTATGGTACTGGCTGCTTCATGCTCATGAACACCGGGACGGACAAAGTTCTTTCGAAGAGAGGTCTCCTGACAACAATCGCCTACAAGATCGGGGAGGAATCGCCTAATTACGCGTTGGAGGGATCTATCTTCATAACGGGTGCTGCGGTTCAGTGGTTGAGGGATGGACTTAGAATCATCGAGACGGCCTCGGAGACTGAGAGACTAGCATCAAGCGTACGGGACTCAGATGGTGTCTACTTCGTACCGGCGTTCGTCGGGCTTGGTGCTCCGTATTGGGATCCGTACGCAAGGGGGATGATAATAGGGATCACTCGAGGGACGAAGAGAGAACATATAGTTAGGGCTGTACTGGAATCGATATGCTTTCAGACAAGAGACGTGATCGAGACGATGAACATGGATTCTGGAATTCCTTTGAAGCTGCTGAAGGTGGATGGAGGGGCGGTCGGGAACAATTTCCTCTGCCAACTTCAATCCGACATTCTCCAAGTCCAGGTTCTGCGACCAATAGTCCGGGAGACGACCGCACTCGGTGCCGCATACGCCGCTGGTCTTGCTGTGAGATTCTGGGAGAACCTGGACGAATTGAGGAGCAATTGGGTGATCGACCGGACTTTCGAACCGACTATGACTAAGAGCAACTGCGAGGTGTCTTTTTCGAGATGGAGGCGCGCGGTCGAAAGGGCAAGGGACTGGCTGCCTCCTGAGGAGCGGTGAGGTGCCTCATTGCCCAAGACAGAAGTGCTCATTGTCGGTGGAGGCGTGACTGGAGCCGGAATAGCTCGAGATTTGGCCCTACGTGGGACTAGCGTGATGCTTCTTGAAAAGGAGGACTTCTCCACCGGCGCAACCGGAAGGAGTCACGGGATGCTTCATAGCGGCGGCAGATATGCGGTGAAAGATCCCGAATCTGCAATGGACTGCGCGAGAGAGGGTGTAATCTTAAAGAGAATAGCCAGCTACTGCATTGAAGACACAGGTGGACTGTTCATCGGTATCGAGGATGACGATCCGACTTATGTCGATCGGTTCCTTCGAGGCTGCGCGGAAACGGGAGTGCAGGCAAAAGAGATTACGACAAAGGAAGCGCTCTCTCTCGAACCACGTCTCTCTAGTCGTGTCAGTAGCTCAGTCGAAGTGCTCGACGCATCGATTGATCCGTTTGCCCTCACTCTCGGAAACGTGGAAGATGCGAGAGATTGCGGTGCTGAGATTCTCAACTATCGTGTTGTTCAGAGATTCCTTGTCCAGGAAGGGAGAATTCAGGAGGTGATATTCGAGAATCTTCGCAACGGATCCAGGGAAAGCGTGAGACCGGAGGTCGTCGTCAACGCTTCTGGTGCATGGGTCGACAATGTTGCCTCTCTCGCCGGACTTCGCATTCCGATGAGTATCGATAAGGGAACGCTCGTCGTTTTCAATGGGAGGTTGGTCAATCGCTTGATCAACCGGCTCAGAATGCCTTCCGATGGGGACATAATAGTTCCTAGCCATTCGGCTTCGATCGTCGGTACGACTTCTGACAGGGTGGATTCTGTTGAGGATTTTGTCGTTGATCGTTCTGACGTTGATCTTCTGATATCAGAGGGACAAAGCATGGTCCCTGATCTCAGACACGCACGGGCCATTCGTGCCTATGCTGGTGTAAGACCTTTGCTAGGCGGTAGAAAGGAAGGTCGGGACATCAGTAGGACTTACAGGGTGATCGATCACGAGGAAGAGGGGATTGACAATCTTGTGAGCATAGTCGGCGGCAAACTCACTACGTATCGCCTTATGGCCGAGAAGACCTCGGACCTCATCATGTGCAAGCTCGGGTCCGCGGGTCATTGTATCACGGCGTCAGAACCAATATCCAATCCGATGGCAGCAAAGACTGTTCGGGATTTATTGGCTTTTCCGCTAATCCGAATGAATAGGAAGTATGGCGATGAACAGACTGACATCATAGCTGGATGTACGTCCAGTCTGAGAGGGAAGGAGATACTCTGCACTTGCGAGGAGGTACTTAGGGGAGAGGCCGAGTATTTTTGCAGTAGAGAGGACGTGATGAGACTTTCAGATGTGATGAGACGGACAAGGATCGGAATGGGTTACTGCCAGGCAGGATTGTGCATTTTCGACATGGCTTCGGTGATGATGGAACATTCCAATCAGGAGCCACTGGATCTCATTGGTCACTATCTGAGAGAGCGGTGGAAAGGCGTCGAACCTGTTCTCTTCGGCTCTCAGCTCCGACAGGAGGTGTTCAAACGGTACTTGTACGACGGCGTGTATCATTTGGAATCGTTGCTCGGAGGTGAAGCACGCTGAGACCTGTCAAGAGACTAGACGTCGATTTTGTCATCATTGGACATGGGGCCGCTGGATTGCTCTCTGGGTCTCTGATTGCCTCACGAGGAGGTAGCGTGGCTGTAATTGGTCGAGCAACAACAGCGACCGCACTTTCCACTGGTTGCGTTACTCTGTATCGTCCACCAGGTATTGTGCTGAGTCCATTGAGGACCGACTTCGAGATGCTGAATAGGCTCGTATCACCTTTCAATTCGATTGTCGGACAAGAGCCAGAGAGTATTGCGGGTGCTCTGAACGAGTTGCGTGGCTTCTTGATGCCGAGATTGGAGGAACAGGGTCTCCCGATGTCAGGGGACTTCAACCAATCCCATTGTCTGATATCGAACATAGGGTCGCCATATTCCTGCTCAATCAACCCAAGGTACTCAGAGAATGGCAGGCTTGATTTGAGTGAAAGGAAGACTATCGCGCTATTGGGGTTCCTGGGACTGAGAGGTTTCGATCCCGATCTTGCAGCGTCCATATTCAAATCCGCAGTAGGGCGGAGGGGCATCAGGGCGTACTGGACTCAGATACCGGAGATTAGGGAAAGGTATGACGTGTCCCCATCGGAGGTTGCTGCAAGGAGCGATCACTCGCCTGTCGAGGAGCATATCGGACGTTCGATAAAGGAGCTCGATGAGGAAATCATAGGAATTCCTCCAATCTTCGGATTGTCTCAGTATCAAAAGAAAATGGGTCACTTGGAGAGGGACACCGGAAAGAGGATATTCGAGGTTGTGACCCCTCTATCTCTTCCAGGTCACAGGTTGCAGACCGCTCTCGAGAGGGTTGCCGCACGCGAAGGCTGCAGATTACTGAAAGGACTGACTGCGATCGACATGGAGTTCTCAGGAAATCATGCTTCCTCGGTCACTGTTCGCAGTCGATCAAGAGAGCAGAGAATTACGTTCTCAAAGATGATTCTTGCAAGTGGAAATCTTGTTTCGGGCGGCCTCGTGACTAATGTCGACGAGCCAGATCAAATCGTGCCCCCCCTACAGGCGGACACAGGTCGTATGCCATCCACACTGTCGGTCTCGGACACGAGCCTAGGTTCTCAGGCTCTTCGGAGCGCAATGACAACAGGAATCAGGACCGATGCCGATTTCCACGTTGTCTGCAAGAAAGGCGAAGTGCTCGATAACGTGTTCGTGGCGGGATCTGCACTCTCGGGATTCTCCTTACCGACCGGAGTCGGATTGGGAGGGGTGATGTTCACCTCTTGGATTGCTGCTGAGAACGCTATGGAGGAAGGTTAGATGAAGGATCATCTGATCGAGACCAGCGGCTGCATTAAGTGTGGCGCATGTATCAACGAATGTCCCGTCATAGCTACAGAAGGAGTCCAGAGGTTCTCTGGACCGAGAAACCTTGGAGTGGACGCGCCTAGGTTCTTGCCCGACATCGGGGCCACCGTAGACAACATAATGATGTGCACGACATGCTGGAGATGTGAAGAAGTCTGTCCTGCAAACCTGCCTGTCCCCGAGGCAATACTTCACGTCAGGAGACAGATTTTCTCTGCTCCCAATATGCTTCACGGACATAGAAGAATCGCGGAAAACATTGATAAATACAGGAGGTCAGTCGAACCGAGGAACACTCATGATCAAGTATCTCCAAGGGGAAAGGGGGAGGTCATGTACTTCCCGGGTTGCATAGGCAAGGAAAGGATCCCGTCGATCTACGAATCGTCCGTGGGCGTGCTCGGCAAGGTGGGGACCGACCTTTGGATCCCTGAGGGATGGGTATGCTGCGGAGCTCCCCTTGAGAAGATCGGAGATTGGGATAGATTGCGAATGCTGCGCGAGGAGAACATGACACGATTCGAAGGTCGTGGGGAGATAGTGACCTCCTGTCCTGGGTGCACTTCTCATCTCATCGCACACTATAATCTGGAACCTCTCCACACCCTCGAATTCCTATACGAGGACATTGGCATGAGTCGTCTTCGCTTCAAGCCCAACGAACGAACGATTCGGGTCGCGCTCCACCATCCATGTCATCTGGTGCGAACGATTGGTCCTCATGTGATAGACTACGCCTATTCTATACTGAATGAAATACCTGGTGTGAAGTTGGTCGAGATGGAAGATCCGGGTGCATGTTGCGGCGGCGGAGGAGGAGTAGTCGCTGGTTATCCGGACATTGCGTTGAATCTTGCGACGGAGAAGATGAGAAAGGCCAGGGAAGTTGGAGCCGAGCTTTTGCTCGCACCTTGTCCGTTCTGCGTTCTAAACCTGGGAAGGCTCGATTCACTGGAGATCATGGAGTTCATTTCATTCGTCAATGAACGTCTGGAATAGATGAAATCGCAAAGCAAGAAATAGATGCAGCGACATATTTGTCTCGGGAAACATGAGTCGTGACGCGCTTTGCTTCTCTTGCCTCTACAAGGATGAGAGACCTGAGCTGGGATTCAACAGTGAGCTCATCTATTGTATGAAGAAGGAGATCGTCGTCAGACCGAAGATCCAGTGCGATCTATATATGAGGACGACGGAAGAGGGCAGAGAAGAGATGCGCAACGCGATGTACGGCGTCATTTCGGACAACGATCTCCATGAAGAATGAGCCATCAAGTCCGCCGAATGTGCTATTTCCACTCTAGAAGTGACGCTCTTTCTCCTTTGAATGTCTGCTTGATCTCGAAAGGAATCCATTGGGAGGAGGTCGGGTATCCTTTCATGGTCCGTATCCTCATCCTTCGATTCAGATTGTCATCGAATTTCAATTCTATGACTCCGTCCGCAATAGCCATAAGATGGTTCATGGTCTTCTCGTCATGGACTCCGTCATGGATCGTAAAGAATCCCGTCCCAAACTCAGTTCTTATGCGTGAGCCGGATATCTGGAAGAACTTGAGCACCACATTGCTCTGATTATAGAGGAAAAGCGTCGACAAAGAGTGCAAGAAGATGTGGACAGGCTTCGCTGTTTCATTCGCGATTGAGGATACGTTGAACATGATCCCCTCCAAATCTGAAACTTGGCGCACTTCTCCCCCTTGCTTCGTGTCCTTGCTTTCAAATGAGCCCAGTAGGCTTGAATGATAGTCTATGATGAAAAGGCTGCGGCCTAGTATTCCGTCGACGTTGATGCCGAACGATTTCATAGATGACAAGATATCAGTTGGGGTCAGGTCGACGGCGACGAAGATCACGGTGTCTCCGTTCTCGACATAGCTTTTCGCCATCCCGACGTTGAATTCGAGTAGGCCTACGCCAGGGCTTCCAACCATGATTATCAAGGATTTGTCGGGAAACTTCGTCGTGATCATGATCAACACCTGTCTCACAGAATCGGCGTCAGCGAGAAGTCGCCTCCTTTCTCCTTCTTCTCGAATGTGATTGCGTTGCACGCTGTGAATGGTTTCTCTCCATACAGAACAACAGTGCCAGCGATTCTATCTACCTTCACGTGTGTCGTTGCCAAATCAGTCAAGCGATGGACCGAAGACGTCGAAGGCGATGTTATGCCGACGAACACGCCGCTGTTCCG
>JAJRAG010000158.1 GCA_028682925.1 Methanomassiliicoccales archaeon | reverse complement strand
GCTCTCCCCCTCGCTTTGATGACAACATCCGGCGAGCCGCTGTTAAATTGCGTCACGACTGCAAGCACGTAGTTCATTGTAGGTTTCTTACCAACATACACTGTGTTTTCGTCTGCCAATGACAATCTCCCCCCTATAACAGCATGGAACTGACAGGTTGGACGGTATTTATATCTTTCGAAGTATTTTCCATGTTTCTCGACATCTGGCCATGATCTCGACAGTGGACAATGGGAATCAATAGTGGATGCGAAAGACACAAGATCCTTAGAGAGACAGTCAAGATATTCTTCTTAGGGAACTACACAGGATGAGACCTTCGATTCACCGATCACTTTCTATTCACTCGAGTACTATAGCCTCGACAGCGCAATTGTCCACGCATGCACCACATTCTGTGCACTCATCAGGGTCTTTGACATTGGGCTTCTTGTCAACAAGCTCATACACTCCTGCGGGGCAGATGTCCTCGCATCTGCCACATCCTGTGCAGCTTTCTTCCTTCACTTTCGGGGGCATGTTGCGTCACTCAATTTGGCGAATTGTGTCGATTAGCAATTGATTCTTCTTGAGATGTGCTTCCTCTGCGCATATCCAGTTTACGGACACCGATGAGATTCTCCCAAGCCACATCGATCGATGGAATCAGAACTAACTGTGCTCCTTGAAGTACCTTGTCATTATCCTTCGCTGACCCTTTCTCAATATCTCAGAAAGTGTCGAAGTCGATATGCCAAAGATCTTGGCCAATTGTCTAAGACCAATTTTCCTGGGAAAATCGAAGTATCCCCTCTCGTAGGCCATTTTGGTGATCTGTTCCTGTCGTGCTGTAAGGGCATCCTTGTCCCCTATCTCGGTGAGACTTACAAGCTTCGGATCAGCACCCACCTTTTCGAGATTCACAATAAGCTGCTGCAGCGGCCCTTTCTCGCTGACGAGCAGAGTCCACTGCATCCTCCCCTGCTTCGTTGAGGTGGATGACGTGAGGAAGCAATCGGTGTTTGCGAGGAGCCTGCACACGATGCATTTCGTCGTCGTGAATACCGCCAGCGCCCTTCCCCTCTCGATTGCAGTGATGTCGACGTTGAAAACGTTCGGGCTTATCTTTATCGAATGCATGACTTTCTCGAGATCCTCCTCCTTTTCCACCTCAATCTCCACTAGATCTCGCACGGATTTCCCATTGACTGGCTTAGAGCTGATCACCTTGACCACCGATGGATACTCGAGAAGAGACTCCTTGATCCATTTGTCAGGCATCGTCAGAGAGACCACTGCCTCCATCATTTCTATCACCCCTAGGGGAACAAACCTCTCGCTTCGCTTGCTCGGAGCACCGCCTTCAGAGCCAGCAAATATGCCGCCGTCCTCAAGTCGACATTCTGCGCATTTGAGATCCCATTCACTGATGCAAAGGATCTGGTCATGAGGTCCTTCAGTCTCTGCTTGATCTCCTCGATCGACCAAAAGAAGAATTGCAGGTCCTGCACCCATTCGAAATAGCTCACCGTGACCCCGCCGGCGTTCGCAAGAATGTCAGGAATGACCATCGTCCCCTTTTCGTAGAATATCCTGTCCGCTTCTGGGGTTGTAGGTCCATTTGCCCCTTCCGCGATGATGTCCGCAGTGATGCGTTCCGCATTGTCCTGGCCAATGACATTTTCCAGCGCTGCTGGCACAAGTACTGTACAATCAGACTCAAGAAGTTCCTCTTGAGTGATGTTCTCGGAACCTTTGAAGTTCCTAACCGAGCCAGTTTTCTTCTTGTGTTCGTAGACTTTGTAAGGATCCAGTCCTCTCTTGCTGAAGATGCCTCCCGATGAGTCGCTTAATGCTACGATCTTGCAGCCCGCTTCTTCCGCGAGGAGCCTCGCTGCATGCCAGCCGACATTTCCGAATCCCTGCACAGCCACGGTGGACTTCTTCAGATTGATCTTCTTCAGCCTGGCAGCATCCTGGACGACGTACATAAGACCTCGGGAGGTCGCCTCATCGCGTCCTTTGGATCCCCCGATTTCGAGCGGCTTTCCGGTCACCACACCAGGAACAGGATATCCAACAGACATGCTGTAAGTGTCCATGATCCATGCCATGGTCTGAGAGTCGGTGTATACGTCTGGAGCGGGGATGTCCTTTTGCGGGCCAATTATCAGCATGATCTCGCTAGTGAACCTCCTCGTCATTCTTTCGAGTTCACCCTTACTCATCTCTTTGGGATTGCAGATGACGCCCCCTTTCGCACCTCCGTAGGGCACGCCCATCACTGCGCACTTCCAAGTCATCCACATCGAGAGCGCTCTGACCTCATCTACGTTGACCTTTGGATGGTATCTTATACCCCCTTTGTACGGGCCTCTAGCATCATTGTGTTGCACTCTGAAGCCTGTGAAAGTGCGTATCCTACCATCGTCCATCCTCACAGGGAAATTCACTGTCAACTCTCTCCTGGGCTTACAGAGTCCCTCGATCGTGTCTTCGTTCAACCCTAGAAGTCTCCCAACGCTCTGGACCTGCTTCACAGCCATTTGATATGGATTTCCTGGCTCCATGTACCTCACTTCCATTGTTTGCTCTACGTCCTTATTCTGAGAAGGCGAATTGTGAATCAATTGGACATGCTGGTATTTAATACCGTAACAATGAGGGAAGGGCGTGATCGACCGAATCCTGGGCAGTCTCACTCTCTCGGCATTTCCCTTTGACATCGAGACGACTATCCAGTCGAGTTCATCAATTTGCATGGCGATTATTAAATACGCGTGTACGGATTTTATGCGCTAAATGAAGCACTCCGTCACGTTCTTGCCGAAGTCACTCAGTATGACGGTCGAAGATGGCACGACCATTCTTGAGGCAGCGTTCAATGCTGGTATTCTTCTGAACAGCGTTTGTGGAGGAAAAGGAACCTGTGGCAAATGCCGCGTGAGGGTAGAGGGGGCTGTCGATTCCGAGCGTTCTTTATCTATCGAGGAGGGGGAATGGCAAGAAGGTCATCGTCTTGCCTGCAAGGCCAGGATTATTGGCGACGTCGAGATCTCCGTTCCAGAGGAATCCCTGAT
>JAJRAG010000157.1 GCA_028682925.1 Methanomassiliicoccales archaeon | reverse complement strand
GAGCTTCGTCCATATTCTTGACCTTCGTCCCTTCGCCCATCGGGATGTCTATGACCACATAGTCAGCACCGACCGCTTTCTTCTTGGACATGACTGACGCCAGCAGTTGGGCGTGGGGATCGATGCCAAGGGGATACTCTACTCTTATCACGAGATCATCCGCCGGTGCAAGGTTCATAGACCCTCCCCAGGCCAGGATCCCTCCCACCTTCTCTGCGATTCTCTTCAGCTCGGATGCCTCGAAGTCCACTGGTGCGAACACCTCTACTATGTCGGCCGTGCCTCCAGCGCTGCTGATGGCCCTGGAAGAGGTCTTCGGTATCAGGAATCCTGCCGCGGCGACGATCGGGACAACAATGAGCGTCACCTTGTTCCCGGGAACGCCTCCCACGCTGTGAAAGTCAAAAACGGGGGAACGGTCGAACTCGATCGTGTCGCCGCTCTCGACCATCGCTATTGTGAGGTCCACGGTCTCTCGCAGATTCATTCCGTTTATGTGGAGCGCTGTCACATATGCGGCCATCTCTATGTTCGAGAGGTTCCTTGCAGCTATGTCTCCAACAAGCAATCTGATCTCTTCAGTGGAGAGTTCAGATCCATCCATTTTCTTTCTTATGTAGTCCACGGACTCGGGCCTACCAGTACACAATACTTCGACCTCTTCTCCGGACTCCGCGTGAAGAGTCGCGAAAGTCTTCCCGAGTATGCCGATCTCACCTGGGTTCACGACCGTGTCCGTCGTGTGGACTATTGCTGTGATGGTGTCTTTCTTCTCATGTTTTATCTTCACTCTGTCCTGCTCTCTGACCCCGAGCTCCAGGCAGTCCTCCTCGTTCATGACGGCGGTCAACTCCCCCGTATCCATGTCGATGTATCTTGCCTTAAGCCTCATTCTGATCCCCACCTCCGTAGGGCGATATCCAGCTCCTTGTGGTCTCTCGCATAGAGGCTCAGAGGAATACCTTGGAAGGTCGCATCCACCGCCTGCGCCATCGCCGCCGCGCCAGCACGGACGCCATTTGGATGTCCCGCAACCCCTCCTCCTGCTTGGATCTGAATGTCGTTCCCTGCGATTTCGATCAGTTTGGTTACAAGGCTAGGATGGACCCCGCCAGAGCAGACCGATAGCATTGGGAGATAGCCGACTTCTCTTTCCACGCACACCTTTTGTGTTTCGAGGTCTTCCCGTGGGTTCCCCATCATCTTTCCAACCCCAAAGGTGCCCACGTGCAGCGCGTCGCCCCCACACATCCTTATGAGCTTCGCCAAGGGGCGCATCGCGATTCCATGGTCTTTGTTCCTGGTAATCGCTGCGTGCATTGTTCTGTGCACATGTATCGGCACTTTTATGGACGGATCTTCCGCCAGAGTCTGGACCGCAGCGAATCCGCAAGTGAGTACGTCGACCATTAGCTCTGTCGCTCCCAGTCTCTGTGCTCTGTCCGCGACCTCCAGTATCTTGTCCCCCCGGGTCGACACATTGATTGCATGAATCATGATGTGATTCGACTCGCTCTTGACCCGATCGAGCGCCTCCGCGATAGCGACAACTCTATCTTCTAGGGGGCAGAACCTCTGATTCACCAGGGTCTCGTCGTCCTTGCCATTCGTAAGTCCACCCATACCAGCCTCGTAGATGTACTCCGCCGTCTCTTTCGGAGACAGACCTATCTTCGGCTTCACAATGGCTCCCACGAGAGGTTTCTCAGGTCTCTTGAGAATCGACCTAATTCCTTCTATGCCGAACTTCGGGCCCTTGAACGCGTCAAGGATCGAACGAGGGAATGCGACATCTTCGAGTCGCACGCCTTTCAGGATATCCAGTCCAAAGAGATTGCCTGCGATGACGCTAAGAATCTGCGGAACGCCCCCGACCCTGAGGCTGAAGTCGTCCACCGGAAAAGCGACTGTCACCGTGTCACGCCTGATATCGATTACCCTTCCGCTCAGTCGTGAGAACAAGTCCTCATGAAGCGTCGTCAGTCCGGTCCACGTCCCTGTTGATTGTTCCGTTGCAATGGCGGCTGCAGCTTTCTTCATCGTCAAGTCCGTCTTTACCTTGTACTTGCAGATTACGTAAGCGTCAGGGTCGATGTTCTCACCCAGATGTAGATACTTGTCCGAGTACTCCATACTAAATCACCATTTCATATTTCCAAATCCATCTCCTGGCCGAGTTCCTTGACTATGATATCATATGCGGCGTAGGGGGATATCACACCTACTTCGGTCACTATCGAGTCAATGTAATCGGCTGGAGTGGCATCGAAAACCGGATTGCGAATTCTCACGCTTTTCGGAATCTCCCCTTCCTTCACTATCTCACTTGGATCTCTCTCTTCGATCTGGACGAGTTCCCCGTGGACGGTCTTCGGAGAGAACTTGAACGTCTCCGCGCAGACGATGAACGGAACCCTCGCCTCGTGAGCGATGAGCGCAATCTGCGACGTGCCGATTTTGTTGATGACGGCACCATTCGATGCGACCGTGTCCGCGCCCACATACACCAAGTCGATGTCTTTCATGACCCATCGGACAGCGCTGTCGATTATCAGTGTCGTCGGAATTCCATCCCTTGCAAGCTCCTTTGCCGTCTGCAGACCTTGCCTCCAAGGCCTGGATTCAGTGACGGTGACCTCAATCTTCTTTCCGTCCCGGAACGCATGTCCAATTACGCTTAGAGCCGCCTTGCTGTTGCAATGCGTCAGAATGCGATCCCCTCCCTTAATCCGCTGCGATCCCACTTTCCCGATCATCTTCACGGCGTCCTTCGATCGTGACACAAATCCATCAGCGTTCGCAACTATGAGATCTCGAAGCTCCTCAATGTCCTTCGAGTCTTTTGCACCTTTAGTGACTGTCTGCAACGCGTTCCAGAGGGAGATGGCCGTGGGTCTGGTCGAGAGAAGCAACTTCTTGCCACCCTCCAGCTGATTCTTGAATCGATCGATATCCTTCCCTTTGTACCCTTGGGCAAAATCTTTCAAAGCGTTTGCGCCGGCCCTGGCGATCTCCCCAGCGCCACGAATCTCCATCGTTCTTATCGAATGCGCGACTTCCCTCAGGCTCATGTCCTATTTCATCCCAGCAGCGGTATATAAGCGTTGTCGGATTTGTTCGTCGGTCTCAAGCGACTTATTTGCCAGTGCAATCTAGATGCCTAGTCTGTTCTCTAGTTCCTTCAATGAGAGCGTATTGGCGACGTCGTTGGCCTCAAGCCAGCCTCGTCTTCCAGTCGCTACCCCGAAGATCATGTAGCTCAACTGAGGAACGCTGTGCGCATCGGTTCCAATGCACAAAGTCGCCCCTCTATCCTTTGCCCTCTTGCAGTTCACGTCATTCAAGTCCAGTCGTTCTGGAAGTGCGTTCACCTCGAGGAATACCTGATTCTCCGAGGCGGTATCCATGATCCTGTCCAGATCGATCTGGTATGGCTCCCTTTGCTCGATCACTCTTCCAGTCGGATGGGCCAGAATCGTGAGATATTCGTTCGACATTGCCGCGACGACCCTGTTCGTCATTTCCTTCTCGCCCATTCTAAAACCCGAATGGACCGCTCCGACGACAAAATCTAGGTCATTCAACAGACTATCTGGATAGTCTAGTGATCCGTCGCCAAGTATTTCGACCTCTGCGCCCGCCAGCACTCTGATCCCTTCCACTCTCTCGGAGATCTTTCTGACAGCATCGACGTTCTTGACCAAATCCTCTTTTGAGACACCTCGGGCCACTTTCAAAGACTCCGAATGGTCTGCTATGCCGACGTACTCGTATCCCATACGTCTTGCTTCCAGGGCTATTTCCTCAACTGTCGCGCTCCCATCGCTCATCGTTGAATGCACGTGAAGGTCTCCCTTCACGTCGTCCAGTTCTATAAGACTTGGGAGCATATGATCGATCGCCGCCTTGATCTCACCTCTATTCTCTCTTATCTCAGGGGGCATGGTCTCCATGCCGAGAGAGGCGTACACTTCTTCCTCGGTCTTGCTCGCTATTCTCTCATCAGTGTCCTTCTTGAATACGCCATATTCGTTGATCTTGAGACCCTTCTCAATCGCATAAGAGCGCAGCGCTATGTTGTGTTCTTTCGAGCCGGTGAAATACTGCAAAGCCGCACCGTAGCTTTCCGTAGCGACGACCCTGATGTCGACCTGGATACCATCCTTTAATCTGATGCTCGACTTCGTCTCTCCTTTCACCACTACCTCTGACACCTTGGGATTGGAGGTAAAGACGTCCATTACCTTTTTGGGTTCGTCGCTTCCGACCAATATGTCTACGTCCCCGATCGTTTCCCTCATCCGTCGGAGGCTTCCAGCAACGCTTATAAGCCTATAGCCTCCGGTAGAGATCAAGTAGTCAATGATGTCCTTCGCATAGAAATACGCATATCCGAGGAGCATTCGACCAGAACGCTGCTCCAACAGTCTTATCCCTTTCAAAATCGTCTCCTCGGATCTCTCACCGAAGCCCTTTAGTTTTCGGATCTCGTGTTCCTCTGCCGCCCTCTTCAGCTCGTGCAAATTGGTTATTCTCAAATCTCTGTACAGTCTCATGGTCGTCCTGGGACCAATCTCGGGCACTTCCATGATCTGCAGCAGTCCTGCCGGGAATTCTTCTCTTAGCTGCTTCAAGTAGCTAAGATCCCCAGATTGAATGATCTCGACTACTTTCTTTGCTATCGCCTCTCCGATGCCAGGAATTTCCTGAAGTCTGCCGTCCTTGTACAACTCCGCGATGTCTTTTTCGAGCTCCTCGATGCTCCTCGCGGCTCTCCTGTAGGCTCTGGGCTTGAAATCCACTCCTTTCAGCTCGAGGAGGTCAGCTATCTCGTATAGAATCCGCGCTATCTTTTCGTTGCTCATGTGGCGTCAGTCGACGTATTCGAGCCACTGTGCAATTAACATTGTCATCAATGTCGGAAGACTCTGGTCCCTGTGAACACCATGGCCATGTTGTGCTCGTTTGCGGCCTGAATGACCTCTTCATCCTTCACTGACCCGCCAGGCTGTATGATTGCAGCAACACCCGCTTTCGCGGCCTCGTCGACGCCGTCTCGGAATGGGAAGAAGGCATCTGAGGCCATCACGCTACCTCTAGCATTCTCTTTCGCCTTTGAAGCCGCTATCATCGAGGAGTCGACTCTGCTCATCTGTCCCGCCCCGATGCCTACCGCCCTCTCACCCTTAGCGTAGACGATAGCATTGGACCAGACGTGCTTCACCACCTTCCAAGCGAAGAGCATGGACTTGATCTCATCCTCGGTAGGCTGTCGCTTCGTGACCACCTTGAGATTCTCTGGTCTGAGCTTGATGTATTCGGAGGTCTGGACGAGCAGACCGCCCTTGATCTTCTTCATCTTCATCTCTGGTCTCTCGTCACGGGTAATCGGGGCATTGGTCCTGAGGATGCGGATGTTCTTCTTCTTCATCAGAATCTCAAGAGCTCCAGGACTGTACGACGGTGCTATCACTGCCTCGACGAAGTGTTTCGATATCTCCGTGGCCGTGGCATCGTCCATCTCTCGGTTGACTCCTATGACGCATCCGAACGCAGCGATTGGATCGACGTTGTATGCAACCACGAAAGCCTCGCTGATCGTATCCGCGCTCGCGATACCGCATGGATTGGTGTGCTTGAGCACGCATGACGTCGGCCTCTCGAAGTCCCTGAGTATCTCCAGAGCCGCCTCCAAATCGAGTATGTTGTTGAAAGAGAGTTCCTTTCCATGGAGCCTCTCGCTCTTGGAGATGCATACTCCAGTCGCGAAAGGGTCCGTGTAGAACGCAGCGGATTGGTTCGGGTTCTCGCCGTATCGCAGGTCCATGTCCTTCTCGAAACCGAGAGACATCGTAGGCGGGAATAGTTCGGACCCTAAGACCTTTCCAAGATATGAAGAAATCATCGAGTCGTAGAACGCAGTGCTTCTATAGGCTTCGAGCATCAGTTCCTTGAGGGTCTCCGGACCGACGTTTCCTCCCGAGGACCGAATCTCCTCGAGTATCGGACCGTATCTAGCGGGATTCGTCACAACAGCCACAGAGTGGTAGTTCTTTGCCGCGGCACGGATCATGCTCGGGCCACCGATATCTATGTTCTCTATGATGTCTTCGAAGGTGGATCCCTGTTTCAAGACGGTCTCCTTGAAGGGATAGAGGTTGACCACGACCATGTCGATCTTCTTTATGTTCCTCTCCTTGAGCGTGTTCATATGCTCAGGAAGGTCCCGTCTGGCCAATATTCCAGCGTGGATGAGCGGGTGCAGCGTCTTGACTCTTCCGTCCAGCATTTCAGGGAAACCTGTGACCTGAGAAATCTCCACTGCTTCTATGTCATTCTTCTTCAACATCGAAGCGGTCCCACCTGTCGAGATCAGTTCGACGCCCATCTGTTTCAATCCCGCTGCAAATTCAACAATGCCCGTCTTGTTGGAAACACTGATTAAAGCCCGCTCTATCTTGACCAACCCGATTCCTCCAGCTGAATGAAGCATACATGAACAGTATGCCGGGGATATAACGTCGCTTCCGGACATAAATGTGATTGCAGTGGACTGACAATCCAAAGACTTTTATTGGTCGACCTCGGTCTGTTGCCCTGGTTGTCTGATGATCATCATAGGCGAGAGGATAAACGGGCTCTTCGCGTCAGTTGCGAGGGCGATCGACAGACGAGATGCGAAATTCATTCAGGACATTGCATTGAGACAGGTCGACTTCGGAGCGCAGGTCCTGGACATAAACACAGGTCCAGGCAGGGAAGATGCTCCCGTCGTTATGGAGTGGATGGTGAAGACCGTCCAGGACGTGACGGAACTGCCACTGAGCCTCGACACGCCTGGCGTCAAGACGATGGAATCGGGTCTGAAGGCGTGCAAGAACAAGGTCATCATGAATTCAACAACGGCCGAGCGGAAAAAGATGGAACGGTTCTTCCTTTTGTGCAAGGAGCACGATGCGGAGATCATATGCCTAGCCATGGATGAGCGAGGAGTCCCGAATGATGCCGAGTCTCGAACTGAATTGGCAATGTTGATGATAACGACGGCCATGGAATACGACATTCTGCCCGAGCGCCTATATCTAGATCCGCTCATCCTTCCGGTCGGATCCGCGCAGGACCAGGGCAAGAAGGTGATTCAGGCGCTGCAGTTGTTCCAGACATTGAACGATCCCCCGCCGAGGACAGTAGTAGGACTAAGCAATGTATCAAATCATACCAAGGAAAGGAGCCTATTGAACAGGACGTATCTCGCGATGTTGATGGGTGCCGGGTTGACTGCTGCTATCTGCGATCCAGAGGACGAGGAGCTTATGAAGATCATCAAAGCGGGCCAAGTTCTGCTCAACGAGAAGCTCTATTGTGACGCGTTCCTCAGGGCCTGATCGAGCAGGAATAGGAGAGATTTCGGTGGCAAGCTCATAGACTCTCTCGAAGTTGATACGACTTGCCTATGGTCTGGAGTGATCGGGTATTGTTGTCTCACACTCTGACTGCTAAGGTGGGGGTCTTGGATGGAGGTTGGCCTTTTCCACAATCTCAGGAACCTTCTCCTCCCAATTGACAGCCATTATGTGGACTCCATGAACGCCCTTGATCGTCATCAAGTGCTCAATCTGTTCGACACAGATCCTGATGCCTTCTGACTTGGCATCGGTGGCCTTCCTCATGCGCTCGATTATGTGATCTGGGACGATCATACCAGGCACTTTCTTCTTCATGTAGTTCGCCGCGCCGAGAGACTTCAAAGGAACGACTCCAGCAATGATATGCACCTTCCTGTCCAATCCCCTGTCTCTCGCGGCGGACATCCAACGTTCGAATCTTTCCATATCGAAGACGGCCTGGGTCTGTACGAAATCTGCGCCCGCGGACACTTTCTTCGCGAGTCTCGCCACCCGGAATTCGAATGGATCTGCGAATGGGTTCTCCACCGCCCCAAGGAACATCTTCGGCCCCTCCTCCAACTCGTCATCGCCCAGGATCCGCCTCTCATCTCTCATCATCTTGAACATCTGAAGCTCCTGGGTCGAGTCGATATCATAGACATTCTTGGCTTCCCTTTGATTACCGAAGGTCTGGTGATCGCCGCTGAGACATAACACGTTCCTGACTCCCAGAGCAGAGGCCCCGAGTAGATCCGACTGAAGTGCAATTCTGTTCCGATCTCTGCACGTCATCTGCATGATGGGCTCTGCCCCCTCCTGGAGGCAGATCAACGCGGAAGCAAAGCTGGACATCCTGACAATGGCTGTCTGATTGTCAGTCACATTGAAAGCGTCCCCGTGCTCTCTGAGCAATCTGGCGTATCGACGCACGATTTCGGGGTTCGCTGATTTTGGAGGTCCGATCTCGGCGGTCACAGCAAATCTCTTGGCGGTCAGGACCTTTTCGAGGTTGCTTCCAGCTATCAGTTGATTCCCTCCTTCGTCTCCTTTTCCTCTGGGGTCAAGACAGCTTCGGGTCGGACAATCTTTCTCGGTCCTCCGCTTCTGCTCGGTATCCAGTTCTTCGGAGGGATTATCTTCTCCATTAGGTCCAGCCTGCCTAGTCTCTTGAGACTATCATAGATCTGTTCCCATGCGCACGGCGTCTCGGGATCGATCTCACATTTGCCGTTCTGTGACCCTCCGCATGGACCATTCAGCAGACTCTTCGCACATCTGACGATGGGACATATTCCTCCAGTGAGATGGAGGATGCAATCCCCGCATCCGCCGCACTTCTCGAGGAAGATGCCCTGCTCGTCGGGCGCACCCATGTTCGATGTGTTCAGACCAGGAAGAATCCTCTTGTCAGGATAGAGCTCCTGCATCGTCTGCGCCCCAACGCCGCAAGCGATTGAGACCACGGCATCTATGTCCTGAACGCTCTGGTGCATCTCTCGAACCCATTCTTTCTCACATTGCCTCTCAACGGTATACTCTGAGACCTCCCAGCCTTTCGAATTCAAATCAGAGAACAGGCGAAGGGATTCGGCCAGCAATCCTACCTCCTTCTCTCCTCCCACAAGGCATATCGCGACGCACGACTTGCATCCAGCAACGAGGATTCTCTTGCATCCTTCGACGTTCTCGAATAGCTCGCTTAGGGGTTTCTTGTCGGCGACTATCACTTGCCCACCTTCCTTATCGGATTTGGTCCAAGCACATTCACTCTGGATACCATTTCGTCGACTATCTCCGGAAATCTCCATCCTTGGTTCGAAGCAACGTTGAATACCTCCACTCTTTCCTTCTCGATGCCAATCTCACCGAGGAGGCGCCTTGCGTGTTCGACCCTTTTCCTCGCCTCGAAATTGCCGTATTCGAAGTTGCAGTTCCTCTCGAGGCATCCCGCGACAAACACCGCGTCGGCTCCGTTTCTGATCGCCCTTAGAATATGGATCACATCGATCCTTCCTACGCAAGGAATCCTGATTATCATGACATCTGGTGAGTAGCGAAGGCGTGAGGCACCTGCAAGATCGGCGGAGGAGTATCCCCCATAGCTGCAACAATACCCGACGATACTGAGGTTAGCTTTCATCTTGCCCCCCCTTTACGATCGCGGACGACTGTGCATCGATTTGATTGTCCGTGTAGCTGTACATCTCTATCGCCTTGCTGGGGCAAATGCCAACGCATATCCCGCAGCCTTGGCAGGTCTGGATGTCTATCTCTGCTTTGCTCTCGTCGTTGACGAATGGGGCAGTGTACGGACAGCTTCGGATGCATGTCATGCACACGCAGCATTTCTCTGGGTCGATCTCTGCGACCGCCCCGCCAATCTCAATGTATCTCCTCTTCACGACCGAGAGGGCCATTGTGGCAGCGGCCGATGCCTCGATCATCATCTCAGAAATGAGTCTGGGGCTGGCTGCTCCGCCGCAGACAAAAACGCCTTCTCTCAGTGTCGACGCGGGCTCAAGCCTGACCTGGGTCCTCCTGAAGAGACCATTCTTCTCTATCGGAACCCCAAAGATCCTCGCCCTTTTCTGGTTGCTCGGAAGTGAGACCAGGCCGCTGAGAACGACGACATCAGCAGCCAGAATCAACCTAGAGTCTGAGCACAAATCATTTACAAACACCCTTAGGTCCCCTTCGTGCTCGATGATCGGCTCTTCATCATATCGTACGAATCTGATACCGCGTTCCTGGGCCTTTCTGTAATCGAGTTCGTGCATGCCGTCGGCTCTGACGTCTCTGCTCACTACTGTGACTTCGGCTGAGGGTGAGAGTTCCTTCATTCTTGAAGCATCGTCTATCGCCTCGATGTGATTTCTCCTGGGGCACATCGTTCCAGATG
>JAJRAG010000156.1 GCA_028682925.1 Methanomassiliicoccales archaeon | reverse complement strand
TTGGGGCAACAAGCGACCAAGCCAATATAAGTGTGGTAAATGGAGAGACCTATCCAGTCACGCTCAATATCTGAATAAGAGAAATTCCTCCGCTCTATTCTCTAGAATGATAATAGTGACGGTTCTGACGGCAGATGGGGAGTTGCTCCTTTGACCATGACATTCTCAATCAGTGCTTCCGACCCAGACGGTACGATATCGAGATCAAGAGTCTCCCTGGAAACTTCTCTTAGAACCAGATAATCAATTGCATTCGTCAAGCACTTACAGATAATAGCACGGAATAGCGGATTAGCGAATTAAGGAAGGGTACTGGCTCGATACCGTCGAAGGAAATACAAGAATTTCTTGACGACTAGTATCATATATAGTCAACGGTGCCATACTGACTTGGACATGAGAGTCGATGAATTGGCGAAGGGGCTTTGCTCCGAGACCCGCCTTAACATAATCAGGATTCTGATCGAGGGTGATGCTTCGGCAGTCACAGTGTATAGACAGTATAATGCCATGTTCTCCAAGAGAAAAGAGAGAGCGACCATCTATCGTGACCTTGAAGTGCTGTACAGATACAATTTCCTGTTCAAGAGATACAAAGGGGAGAGCAAAGAAATCATCTACGGCTTGGCCGCGAAGAAGTTCGTCATTGATCTTTTAACACAGACCGTGATAGTGGAGCCATAAAAATTGAATGTGCACATCCTGGCCGAAACGTTATCCCCCCCCACGGAGTATGAGTCCGTTGTCAAAACCCAGGCTATGTCTACGGTTCTTTAGAAATGTTGAATGAGTGACATATTTACATCATCACCTCGTAACCAAGTTATAAGGTCCCCCCGACGTGATAGCAAGAAGGGCGATTGACAGCCCTCACAAACAGGAGGAGAGAGAAATGGTAGAAGTGGAGATAACCTGGGGAGTACCGGAGGAGATAATCCCTGAGGTCAAGAAGAAATTCGCCAACGAGATGGACAACAACCTTCGCATCACCAAGGCAAATGCAGCCTTCCCGCCTTACTATGCCTTTGGCGACCCCCGTGTCAGCCATGAGAACATTAAGTTCGAGGGCAAAGAGTATTGGGTTTGGCGCGTGACGCCTGGTCGAAGACCTTAAATTGAAGTCTGTTGGCCTTGCCGACAGGCTGTTTTTTCTTCTTAGACAACCAATTCTCAAGTGTTGTATGACTCCGTTCTCCGAACAATGGTTGCAAATGGATGTTCCTGGATCCGCCGTCGAGTAAACATCCGCCGATCACGTTTTGGCGAACTGGCCATATATGCTAGTCTTTATAAATCATCGGTTTACACCGAAACACTTCAGGCTGCAGTTCGACACTCGTGCGACGGATTCGAGACAGGTTTTTGAAATGCTGGTTCCTTCTCAGAGATGGTTATCGTTGTTCTCAAGCGCAGGGAGAAATCCTTGTATTCTTCCAGATAACGGAAGTACTCGTCTGCACCTAGGGGTTTGTAGAGAAATCCTACAAGTCTAATCAGTCGCCGCTCACTTTAACAGAGCAACCTTCGCTCATCAATAGGATTTACTATCATGAGAACACCGCCCTCGGTGATGACTCCCATCTCGTACGGTCGAACAAGGCGCAAAAACCCCTTTGATTGAAGGGAATTGAGAGCTGTCTGGCTAACGGCTCTGCAAGCCCGCCCGCGCCCATAGACACTTCCGACGATTCTGACGGCAGAGGGGTCTGGATGTTCTGCCACGGGCGGATAGTCTTTTATCGCCCTTTGCCCCTGATTCATAATGGTAGGGTATTCAAGATGGAGCGACTCGTTTTCGAGAATCCTACTAATGACGAATATGACCAACTTGTACTACTGCTGTCACTGACAATTATCATAGCCCTTGGCTCGGTTCCTCTCCTGCTATTGTCGAATGGACTGATCTGGACAGTATTGATATGGGTGGGAGCTATCTCTGTCATGACCTTGGGTTTTCGGTCTTCTATTGCTAGGAAGCTCAAGTTCGTTTATGTCGAAGACAGCGGTATCGGACTGCGATTCAAGGATGGCAGATATCGTTGGATTGAATGGAAACAGGTGAAGGAGGTCAGAGCTCTAGAACAGGTTTCTGGAAAATGGCTCTTGATCGCCTTGATTCTTCCATTCGCGTACACAGATGGATACAGTGATAAAGAAAAAAGGGGATTGATGTCGCTTAGGGATGGCAGTAAATATCGCGTATCGTGGGAGATCGCCGAAGCCGTTCATGCAGGTCACTATGAATCTACTGGCAAATGGCTGATATGAATGTCATGTTTACCACATCACTGACGGTTCTGACGGCAGATGGGACAAGAGAATATGAAAAAAAGAAGGGAAATTGCGGAATTCACGCAAGTAGATTCTGAACCCGCGCGCCAACCCCAGATGCGACCTTCTGCGTCTCGTCCTTCTCCTCCCTAACCAGTCAGCCGCCTTCTCGGATGACTACCAATTCTTCGGCGGGGCGAGTCCGAGAGGACAGTGTGATGGAAATGCCCAACCTTCTTCCTCGCAAGGCTTTCCGCTTATTTCGCAGTAGTATCCAGACCATCGTTCTGGGTCATCATACTCTGGGTCGTTATACTCCAAATGATTGCAAACTTCTGCCGTTGTCAATCGGTCCACCCGTTCGTCACTCATTTCTATTCCCGCAAATCTTCTTTGACCATGGTTACATATAATGATTCCGTCACCAAGCTTCGACATTTGACTAAGCAATAAGCAGAGAGTGTGCTTACCGTCTAGTTGAGATCAGAAAAAGAAAGGGAGAGGTTCGTCTATCTTCATAGGATTCTCATCTTCATTGAAATCAGAAGAAGAACGTCTGGATATGCCCGGGTTCAAATGAACTCATATATAGATAGCATCTCTATCCAGTTGATGATCCCTAGAACGATGAACCACAAGACAATCGTTCGCACTAGCACATTTCTCCAAAATCTTCTGCTCATTCCGCCAATTCCAATTCTGTTCTCTGAAATGGTCGAAATCTCATACCTATAAATAAGTCCGAAAGAGACAAGAAAGACCACGATGGTCATGAAGATTGAGTACTGACCTCCGCCGACATTTGAGGCGGTCATTTTAATCAATGGTTGCATCGTCACCGCTCCGGCGAAATACATAATATCATGTGCCAGAATTGTAAAGCCCATGACATAGCAGAACTCAGACATCGTTCTTTTGGCATTGAGTCTCGTCGCCAGGGCGATACGGTTGAAAAACCAGATTCCTATTAAAAGGATCAAGGGTATGAAGAATACTCGCAGCCATCGGGTGATTTCCTGGGTTACTTGGATGGCCAACTGGTCCTGGGAGAGACTAGTGTTCTGCGCGGCGATTTGCAGGGGCACTATCACGCTGACGAACTGGAAGAGAGTAGCTGTCACGATTCCCAGGAGCACAAGTAGGATGTCGAACATCTTATTGAGGTCCTCGACTCTCTCAACCGGTTGCACTATGAATCATTCGGAACGTCGACAATAAGGTTTGCGTCTTCTAAATTCCACTCGTTAGCTCTCTGACACTTCTGAAGGTTCTGATGGAAGATAGGGAGAGACGAGAAAGAAGAAAAGAGGGTGAAGTAGTTTTCAATCACATCGTCTCTGTGTTTGACTACATTGTCTTCGGATTCTTCTGTCGAACTGCTAGAGGAAATCGCATTGAGTCTACGAATAGCCTAGGAATCTCGTCACAAATCATCCAAATTCACCTAGGATTTCACTACAATCACTGAAAAGACTATATTGCGCGTGCTCGAATAACCCCTCGATTCTCATGCGAAATAAGGCAAGAGTTCGGGACTATGTCGATCGGAATCCGCCCACTGTAGACTACGGAGCTACGTTGGCGGATGTCATCAGGTTGATGTTGAAAACGAAGAAGGCCGGGATTGTTGTCAGAGAGGGTGGAGAGATTCTGGGGATCATCAGCGCGGCCGACACGATGAGGGTAATCGTTCAGGACAGAGATCCATCCGATGTGAAGGTCAGGGAGTTCATGAGCGCATGCACGCTCGTGGGTCAGAACCCTTGCGTTCAGATAAAGGAAGACGGTTTCATTGTGGACGCGATCAGACTGATGCTCATCGGTGGCGTCCCTAGAGTGCTCGTCATTGACTCGAAAGGTGACTTCATCGGGACGATTTCGTTCCTTGATTCACTTAGGGCCTGGGAAGATGTCGAAAGCGGGAAAGGTTAGAGTATCATACTTTCTCGCATTTCCCCCTTCATTGAGATTAGAAAAAGGATGTCTGGATATGCTCGACCCACCATTCTCCATAATCGATAATAGTAACAGTTCTGACGGCAGAGATGAAGTGCGGATCAAAAGAGAAAATTGGAAAGGGTTTATGGACCCTATCATTCTACTTCTTCTTAGCTAGGAATTCTCCGATCTGCTTGCCTTCCTTCTGAAGGGTCTCCAAGTCATATTGCTGCGCATAAAGTATCGTGCTCCAACGAGATGTCAGACTGGCTAGGAATACCGTCTCAGCTATCTCCTCGTCTGTGGCTCCCGCCATTTTAGCCATTGCAGAATGGAAGAACACACAATACGGACACTTTATGTTCGCTGCGACAGACAGTCCCATGAGTTCCCTGTACTTCTCTGGTATCTCACTCTTTCCGAGAGTGTATTTCTTCCAGAGCGGCCATTCATGAATCAACACTTCCTCAGGCAACGCCTTCATGAATCCTGGCACGATGCCCATCGATCCTCTTATTTCCTTCAAGGTCTCTTCATAGACGCCCATATAGGGCACCTCCAAAACGCTTCGGAGCGGAATGTACTTAATTCTTCTCGCACAAAAAATCGGAAACCCATGCCTCGCGAGAGTCGAGAAGCGCCGTTTTTGCGAATACGGTCCTTCTATCCCTATCCAGGATCGTAGATGTCAAATCGGGACGTCAGTGCTCGTCTGCACTTCTGACGGTTCTGACGGCAGATGGGGAGAGTCCTAAATATCTGTCAACGGCAGGCTCAGATATGCTTGAGGAGAGGCTCCCCAGAGCCACGGTCACCCAGAACCCTTACTCAGTGAACGACTGCATCACCCGAGGTCAAACCCGCCCCTTAAACGATATGTTCACCAGGGTCCAAAACTTAGATAAATCCTTAAAGAAATAGCCTCCACACAAACCGTATAGACAAACTGCAACAGAATAGCGATTTTGGCTTCTCTAGGATTAGAGGAGAGAGAGGAGGAGAAAGAAATGGGCGTAAAGAATGAATATCTGTCGCCATGCGGTATGTATTGTAGCGTATGTGCAGTACGAGCAGCAATACAAGATAATGACCAGGAACTTAAACAAAATCTAGCTTCTTTCTTTGGCACTTCACCTGAGAATATAGTTTGTGAGGGATGCATGTCGGGAGAAACTTTTCAGTTCGCTAAGGTCTGTTCTATTAGAGCATGTGCGCAGAAAAAAGGACTGAAAGGCTGTCACCAATGTGATGATTTTCCATGTAACAATATAAAAGATTTTCCATTTGAGATTTCCAGAAATGGGATGTTGGAAGCTATACCTCGATGGAAGGAATTGGGCACAGAACGCTGGGTAGCAGAAGTTGAGAACCACTATACCTGTTCCAAATGTGGAAAATTATTACATCGCTATGCCGATAAATGCAACAATTGCCAAACCCCAAGAGATTTAATATGAGAAAAAGGAAGAGATTTGGTCTATCTCTCATACCTTCAACCAGGTGCCTTCTACCGATCTCGGTACAGATCTACCTCTTGCCAGTCAGAATCGCGGGTCGTAATCCCGCTCGGTCCACCATTCTCTAAATTGATAATAGTGAGGGTTCTGACGGCAGATGGGGAGGATGCTCACTTCGATAGTTTCTGCCTCAATCTATAGTATTCGGCCTCGGTGATCTCCCCTTTTGCCAATCGTGTCTCGAGAATCCTCGGTGGATTATCATAAGGCGTTCACAGGAATTCGTTCTTGATTTCGGGTGCTTACATTTTCACCCGCTCTACTGTTATTTTCTTTCTTATGAACTGAACACAGGTGGGGTCCCCTCCGCACATGGCTTTGAGGCGTAGCAACTCGTATTCGGGGTTAATCGACTTACAAACTCCATTTGTGAAGGCCTCCAGCATACTATAGATCTCTGGCGGTGAGCCCGAGCCGCACAAGGCCGTTGACAGGCACGTTCATGTCCCTACTGCGTTGACAATAAGATGATAAAGGTGACAATTCATTCCCCCAGAAAACTGGGATGCGCGTCCATGGTGTTCGACAAGCTTGCCGACGTACTTACCAAACATTACAAGAAAGTCCTGGTCGCATGGATACTTATCTTGTTAATCTCTGTGCCAGCGATCATGCAGGTCAACGAGGTCGTGAAGTACGAAAGCACCGGGGTGACGATCGGGGATTACGACTCCGTGAGAGCCTCGGAGATCATATCCTCCGAGTTCCGGACTTCCGTTGCGAACGGTACGCTCTTGATAGTCCTGCAGTCGGACGATATGACCGACGCCACCTCCAGGGACTATGTGCTCGCGCTCCAGCAGAAGATCCTGTCCTCCACCGAGCTGAAGGATTTCACGGGCATGACCACTGCCTATGCTATCACATATATGGTCATGAACCAGACCGTGCTGGCCCTAGGGCCAACGATGAGGCTGGCGGAGCAGCAGGTCGACAGCAGCGCCTTCGTGCTCTGGGGGATCCCGGCGCTGCACGTGTCGAACTGGGCCGTCTCCCACTCTGACCCAGATGCGTTCAACGCGACCGAGGCCCAGCTCATCACCTATCTTACACAGCAGGGAGCCAACCAGTCCGAGATCCAGCTCGCCACTGGCTATTATTACGCCTTCACCGCCGTCTGGAACGCCTCTGCGGTCAACCCGACCCTGGTGGCGGATCCCACGGCCCGTGCGGACTACTGCGTCAACGCGGTCGCACCGACCTTTATCGCCAGCCTGCCAGTGGCCGACGAGCTGAAGCAGATCATGCTAGCCGTGCTAGGGTCCTTCGATCTGACGAGCTTCAGCGATCAGGGTGCGGTGCATGCCTTCACCCTTAACATGATCAGCCAGGCCTCGTCCATCGCCAATATGACCTTCCTGCAGGAGGTGTACGACCTTGGCCCATCGTACAGCACGACTGCCGTCGATGCCTACGTGCGATCGGTGATATCGAACGGGACCCTGGCCACCTACCCAGTTATGGTGCCATCCCAATACCTTGCCAGCCTAGTGTCCTCCAACAATCGGACCATGCTCATCACCTTGTCGTTCAGCGTGACTGCTGACACCGTGACCAAGGACGGCGACAAGCCCCTGCTCGACGATGTCGGGGTAATCCGAGACATCATCCGCGAGGTCAACTCCGAGACCGGCACTGTCATGACCGCGTACGTTACCGGTGGGGCCGCCATCTCGACGGACATGCAGAACAGCTCCTTGAAGGACATGGCCCTGATCGAGCCAATCACCATAGCGATCATCCTCGTCCTTATGGGCATTTTGTTCCGTTCGTTTGTGGGGCAGTTCCTGCCGCTGGGGGCGGTGGGTGTGGCCTTGGGCATAAGTCAGGCCTTGGTGTTCGTCATCGGCTCCACCATCGCGCAAATTGATTCGTCCATCCTCACCATGCTCTTCGCGATCCTGATGGGCGTCGGCACCGATTATTCCATCTTCATCACAACCAGGTACCGCGAGGAAAGGATTAAAGGCGCCACCAGGGAGGCGGCGGTGCACACTTCCGTGACCTGGGCCGGCGAATCCATCGTAACCAGTGGGGCGACTGTCATCATCGCCTTTTTCGCGATGGCGCTTTCCTCGTTCTCGTTCGTCCAGACCATGGGCCTGGTCCTCGGCATGGCGATCGTCGTCGCTCTCATGGTGGCGCTTACCCTCATTCCAGCGATCCTCATGCTGGTCGGGAACAGGATATTCTGGCCCACGACCGGGGAGAGATGGAAGAGGTTCGCCGCCAGCGTCATCCAGAAGAAGAAGGAGGGCAACCGCAGTTACTTCCACCGGGCGGCCTCCTTCGCCGTTAATCACGCGAAGGTCGTCGTGGTCATTGCGATAGTGTTGTCGATTCCCGCAACCTATATTTTCATAACAGCGGAGCCGAGCTTCGACTTCATCAGTGGCATGGGCAATGCGGAAAGCATCGATGGCATGAATGCCATGACCAAGGACTTCGGAGCCGGGCGCATCTTGCCGACCCAGATCGTGATTACTGGTGAGACCTATGTCTATGAGAACGGCAGCTTCAACATAGCATATCTGAACGCCATCGAGAACCTTACTGCTTCGATAGCCAAAGACACGTCGATGGTGCAGGAGATCACCGGTGTGACCCGGCCATATGGCACTCTGGTCGATTATCGTAACCTGTCTGCGATGCCTGAGGAACAGCGGGCGCAGGTCGTCAGCAGTATGCTCCAGAGCGTGGGGAGCAGCAACAAGACCGTCCTTCTGACAGTGGTGCTCAAGGAACAGCCGCAGAGCGCCGACTCGGTCAGTTACATGGCCACTCTTAGGGATGAGATCGCCGTCGAACAGTCGCTCCAGCCGGACCTCGCCGCTTCGACCATCCTCGTGGGCGGCAACACCGCGTCCCTCTACGACCTTAGCACGAGCATCACCCAGCAGTTCACTAACATCGAGATAATTGTGGTCATCGGGATCTTCATTGTGTTGATGATCGTGCTCGGCTCCCTGCTGCTGCCCCTGTTCGCGGTCGTATCGATCGCCATGAGCATCGCCTGGTCGTTCGCGCTCACCTATCTGATATTCGGAACCTGGCTGGGCGAGCCGATCCTGTTCATCGTGCCGCTGGTTCTCTTCATCATGCTGATGGGGATAGGCATGGACTATAACGTGTTCATCCTGACTCGCATCAGGGAAGAGGTACACAAGGGCAAGGAATATAATCACGCGATCGTCGATGCTGTCGACTGGACCGGTGGCATCATCACCGCCCTTGCCTTAATCATGGGCGGCGCTTTCGGATCGATGATGCTTTCCAGCAACAGTATGCTGGTAGAATTCGGCTTCGCCCTAACCGTGGCCATCCTCCTCGATGCTATGGTCGTGAGGACGTACATCGTCCCGGCAGCCATGTCTCTCATGGGCAAATGGTCTTGGTGGGCGCCGGGCCGGCTGCAGCGCGAGGGCCGTGAGGAGAAGATGAAGAAGGGTTGACGATATCAAACATCCTCTGATTTTCCTTCTCCTTTTTTCTCTTTCCACTGATGAAGATGAATCGCTTCGTTGCCTCAGTCTTGAATTCGATGAAAGAAGGGGATATGTATGTCCGGACCAAGTACGGTTTCGTCGTCAGGAAGCGCGGGGGTAATATACAACTTCTTGATTGCTCTCCGTAGCGTGCTATAGTATGGCAATGTGTGCAACTCTAAGGATCCGTCGTTGGCTGACCCTTCTAACGGCAGATAGGGATTGCCAAAGGAAAAGAAAAGGGAGTAAAGCGTTTCACGACCTGTAAATTCTACTTCTTCATTTTGGCCCAGAGTTGTGCAGCATGTCTAGTATCAATTATGGGTTTGAACTTCCACGTCATTTCGGGTGAGTAGAAGATTGAAATGTTCATCAGTTTGTCTGGGTCGTCAGTCTCATACACCGAGAAGCCACTTTGTTTGCCATTGAAATGATAAGGTCCATAGACCAATTTCGCAAACCTCTCGGTCCCTTTTTCCCTTTCTGCGGTCGCCTGCTTGAGCTTTTCGATGACCTTCGCGGTATCCTCTGCATTGTATTCCCAAAAGGCTATGAATAGCGTTTTTTTTCACCCCCTATTATAACACTGCCTAGATGGTGTATATTAGGTTTGTGAGACATCCCTTTATTGAGATCAGAAAAAGAATGTCTGGATATGCTTGTTCGAATCCCGACGCCCGCGACAAAGCTCATTCCTCTGTCC
>JAJRAG010000027.1 GCA_028682925.1 Methanomassiliicoccales archaeon | reverse complement strand
GCAAAGTGCCAGGGGCGACAGCTTCAAGGAATGCAATTGGCACGGTCTGAGGGGGGCTACAGTATGAGCGACGGGCAGATGAAGACGATCAAGGACATGCCACGGACCGATTACTTCGTCCGGGGGCATGGTGCATGTCCTGGATGCGGAGTGGCGATCGCCGTGAAGAATATCGCCAGGATATTGGGACCAGACGTCATGGTCTACGTGCCAGCGAGCTGCTTGATCGTGTTCAGCTCTCTGTACCCGACATCGGCGTTCAAATGGCCTTTCCTCTACACTGCGTTCGAGAACACTGGCGCCGTCATCTCGGGGGTCAAGGCCGCGTTCAAACGGAGAGGAAAGGAGACGACAGTGGTCGGGATGGCAGGCGACGGCGGGACCTTCGATATCGGTCTGCAGGCCATGTCTGGGGCGGCGGACAGGAACGAGGATGTGATATACGTCTGCCTGGACAACGAGGCGTATATGAACACTGGGATACAGAGGAGCAGTGCGACGCCGTTCGGCGCCTGGACAACGACCAGTCCGGTCGGAAAGAAGATCCAGGGCAAGAGGGAGTTCAAGAAAGATCTGGACGCGATCGTGGCCGCCCATGGGATTCCGTATATGGCGACCTTGTCCGTGGCCCACTTCAATGACTTCGTGAGAAAGGTCCAGAGGGCCAAGGAGATCAAAGGCTTCAGGTTCCTCCATGTCCTGACGCCTTGCGTCCCTGGCTGGAGGTCTGATGCATCGAAGAGCGTCGCCATCTCCAAGCTGGCCGTTGAGACTGGAATGTGGACCTTGTTCGAGGTCGATCATGGCGAGGACAGACTGACATACAAGCCAAAGATGATGGTGCCAGTAAAGGAGTACCTACAACTGCAGGGGCGCTTCAGGCACATGAGCGAAGAGGACATACAGAAGCTTCAGACCTGGATTTGCGAAAAATGGAAGCATCATTACTACGAGGAGATACCTGTCCCGCCTTGCGATCTCGAGAAGAGAAAGAAGGAGCTGATCACGGACGAGGACCCGTTACACGGGGTCTGATTCATCGAAGACATATGTCCGTCCCATCTGCCCGCTACAATTAAGTGATTGGGCCTGCATTTCGCAGTTTCGTGAGCAAGGAATACTTCGACAGTGTATCTGAACGGTGGGATACGATGAGGGCCAGTTTCTTCTCTGAGTCCGTCAGGGAGCTGGCCATCTCAGCCTCGGGAGCAAAGGCAGGAGAGTTGGCTGCAGACATCGGAGCAGGGAGCGGGTTCATCACCGAGGGTTTGGTGACAAGAGGTCTCTCCGTGATCGCTGTGGACCAATCGGAAGCTATGCTGCGCGAGTTGAAGAGGAAGCTCGCGAGCGCCGGGACGGTAGATTGCAGGATCGGGGACGCGCTGGCGCTGCCTATCTCGAACGATTCGGTCGATTATGCCTTCTCTAACATGTGTCTTCACCATGTCGACAATCCCAGTCGCGGCGTCAAGGAGATGGCCAGGGTGGTGAAGCTAGGCGGTAAGGTCGTCATAACCGACCTTGTGGAGCACGACTTCGAGTTCCTCAAGGATGAATGCCACGACCATTGGTTGGGTTTCAAGAAGGAGTCTGTGAGAAGATGGTTCAAGGCTGCGGGGTTGACGGGCGTCTCCGTCCGAAGCACCCGGGAGAGATGTCTCTCGTCCTCAAGCTGCGGACACTGCCGTGCCAACGTCGGGATATTCTTGGCGGTCGGCGAGAAGTGATCTTTCTTATTTGATTCACTCAAGAATCCAATGAACCATGTCGATTCGGTCAGTCGCTCTCCTTTGCGCTGGTCGTCTGGCGGTCCGGAACAAAGCTTTTATATGACTATCACTTTGTGCTCGTTTGCTCTTTTGAGCCGATGAATGATGAGGATGTGCACAACATCGGAAGGAGGTATTCACAATGGCAAAGCCAATATATGTTCGGTTTGAGATGCCGAAGGAGCTTCAGGATAAAGCTTACGAGATCGTCGAGGTCGCTCGGGACTCAGGGAAGGTCAAGAAGGGTTCCAACGAGGTGACGAAATTGATCGAGCGGGGCGAGGCGGTCCTTGTCGTCATGGCCGAGGATGTTCAGCCTCCGGAGATACTCGCTCATCTCCCGCTTCTGTGCGAGGAGAGGAACATCCCGTACGCCTACGTACCTAGCAAGGCAGAGCTCGGGAACGCCTCTGGCCTCGAGAAGCCCACGGCCGCGGTGGCGGTCGTCGATATCGGCAAAGGCAAACCGCTGCTCGAGAATTTGAACGAGCAAGTGAAGAAGTTGAAGAAGTAGGTGCTGTAAATGGCAGAGGATGACAGCATTCCCTCGGAGGTCGTCGAGGTCATTGGAAGGACTGGAATGACCGGCGAGGCAACCCAGGTGAAGGTCCGCGTGCTTGAGGGTCGGGATAAGGGAAGGATTATCACCCGGAACATAATGGGCCCTGTGCGCGCAGGCGACATTCTAATGTTGAGGGAGACATCCAGGGAAGCTCGGAAGCTCTCAATTAGGTGAGCGCGGATACGAAGGTGCGTCCATGGTCGAGCGAAAGGTGTGTTCATTCTGCGGCAACGAAATCGAACCGGGCACCGGAAGGATGTACGTCAAGAAGGACGGCTCGGTCTACTCGTTCTGTACTCACAAGTGCTACAAGAACATGATACAGCTTAGAAGGGTTCCGAGAAGAACCCTCTGGACAAGGCAGGCTAGAAGCGACGGACGTCCCATATCCAAGGAGGCACCTGCAGCCCCTGACGAGGCTAAGACCGACGAGTCAGATGCCGGGACTCCGAAGGAAGAAGAGGCAGCCAAGAAGCCTGCAAAGAAGGCGAGGAAGGCGAAGAAGGTAGCCCCGCCCGAAAAGAAGGGAGCAGAGGGTTGAGAAGGACATGATCGAGCGCACTTTCGTAATGCTCAAGCCCGACGCAATCCAGCGTGGTTTGACCGGGGAGATCATGGGACGCCTTGAGGCGAGAGGATTCAAACCCGTTGCGATGAAGTTCATGCGAATTCCGAGGGAGCTTGCCGAGAGACACTACGCGGAGCACAAAGGCAAGAGTTTCTTCCCATCTTTGGTGGAATATGTCACCTCTGGCCCGGTTCTTTGCATGATTTGGGAAGGTGAGAACATCATAATGGCCTTGAGGGGGATGATGGGCAAGACGAACCCCCAAGATGCCGCGCCTGGAACGATTAGGGGGGATTTGGCGCAGCAGACTGGACGTAACCTCATACATGGATCAGATTCTCCGGAATCCGCTCGAAGGGAGATCAGTTTGTTCTTTAACGACTACGAGCTCCATGAACACAAGATGTCCATCGAACCCTGGCTCTTCGAATGATCTTTTTCAAATCACCTTTGTCTCGTTTCTCTCGATTTATCTGTATCTCATCCCTGATTGCTTTGCCCTCCAATCGGAGAGTCCGTCTTCCATAGATATCCAGGCAGCTATCTAAGAAAAATACTAATAAGGACTGCCTCATGCGATACCCGATGGCAATCAGACAGCCGATCGTGAGTGTGTTGGGCCACGTAGATCACGGTAAGACCAGTCTCCTGGATTACATCAGAGGCAGTACCGTGGTCGAGAGGGAGGCCGGTCTGATCACTCAGCACATCGGAGCGACCGAGGTGCCGATCGATCACATATACGATGTCTGCGCGGATCTCATCGGTGCCAAGGAATTCTCCGTTCCAGGATTGTTGTTCATTGACACACCTGGTCATCAATCATTCACAACGCTCAGAGCCAGGGGAGGCTCGTTGGCGGATCTTGCCGTCCTGGTCGTCGACGTAAGGGAAGGCATGAAACCGCAGACGATCGAGTCCGTGGCGATTCTGAAGCGCTTCAAGACACCCTTTGTCGTGGCTTTGAACAAGATCGATCTCATACCTGGATGGATCTCTCACCCCAACAGACCTTTCGTTCTTACCATCAAGGAGCAGAACGAGGACGTTCGGACGGAATTGGACAACATATTGTACAACCTATCCGCAAGACTCCACAATGAAGGCGTATCGGCTGAGAGATACGATCGAATTGACGACTTCACAAAGAACTTCGCGATCGTGCCGGTCAGTGCAAGGACCGGCGAGGGGGTACCAGACCTCCTCCTTGTTCTCATCGGTCTGGCACAGCGTTTTCTCGAGAGCGAGCTTGACACTGAAGAAGGGGCAGGCAGGGGGACGATCCTTGAGGTGAAGGAGGAGCGCGGTCTGGGACCGGCGATTGACGTCATAGTCTATTCTGGGACAATTGCGAAGGGCGATATGGTGGTCCTTGGCACATCCTCAAAACCTTTGGTCACGAAGATTAAGGCGGTGCTTAAACCGAGGCCATTGGACGAAATCAGGGATCCAAGAGAGAGGTTCGACTCAGTCAAGGAGGTCTCCGCCGCCGCAGGAGTGAAAATTGTCTGTCAAAGTCTAGAGGGCGTCGTGGCGGGTGCCCCGCTGAAGGTCGTCAGAGGTGACAGAGACGAGGTAGTTAGGGAGATCGAAGAAGAGACGACTCTGAAGATACCTACGAGCGAGGATGGAATAATAATCAAGGCAGATGCGATCGGCTCCCTCGAAGCGCTTGCCTTCGAAGCGGAGAACGCGAACCTCCCGATAAGGAAGTTCGAGGTCGGTGCAATATCTCGAAGAGACGTCGTAGAAGCCTCATCGCACAGCGATCGACTCCATAAGGCCATTCTCGGGTTCAATGTGGATGTCCTTCCAGAGGCAAAGGAAGCGATTCTGACATACGGGACCAAGGTTTTCACGAACGATGTCCTGTACCGCCTGTTCGAGGACTACCAGAAATGGATCGAGGAGCAGAAGAGGGAGATCGAGGTGGGAAAGCGATCAGAGTTCGCATTTCCCGGCAAGATCAAGATCCTGCCCAATTGTGTGTTCAGAGTCAGTAAGCCAGCGATTGTAGGGGTGAGGGTCCTCACGGGAAGGATCCGAGGAGGCCAAACACTCGTTTCCGTGGATGGACAGGAAGTGGGCAAGATCAGAAGCATCAGAAGCGGAGAGGACGTCTTGAAGGAGGCGATTGCAGGTAGCGAGGTGGCGATTGCGGTGGAGGGCGCCACCGTCGGTAGGCAGATCAATGTCGAAGACATTCTTTATGTGGAGATCCCAGAATCAAAGGTGAAGGACCTTGAGATCTTCGAGCTCAATGTCGACGAAAGAATGACCCTTGACGAGCTGCTCCGGATCAAAAGGAAGTCAGATCCGTTCTGGGGAATGTAGGCGCTCTTCGATTTCTTGTCGATTCCTGACGAGTTACTGGAACAGACTGTCTGGCGTCTGGTCATCCACCAAAAGTTATTTAACGGGAACAACATTAGGGCCATACTCACGGGTGTTTGGAATGGTTGAATTTAAAGCTGTGATTAACGACGTAAAAAGCGGAAAGTCGTATCAGGTTTC
>JAJRAG010000026.1 GCA_028682925.1 Methanomassiliicoccales archaeon | reverse complement strand
TCCTTACGTCCCATGCGGTAGGTAAGGGCTTCCAAGTCGAGCATGATATCGGCGTTCCGGGGGTCCTCCCTGACGCCTTCCTTTAGAGCGACCAGTGCCTCCTCCAGACGACCCAGTTCAAGAAGCAGACCGGCCTGATGAAGATACACAACAGGAATTCCTGATTCCAGTTCCCCGCACTTCTCGAGCTCCCGCAGCGATTGCTCGAGCTCGCCGGCCGCCCTTAGCAGAATCGACGCCGCAATGTACTCCCGACAAAGATCGCCGGTCTCCTTCTTCACAACCTTCCTGCCGATCATTCCGGCGGCAGCAAGGGCCTCGTCCCTTTCCCTCGACGCCTCGGCGATTCCTGGGTCCAGCACCACCGCGACAGCAAAGGACTTCGCCGCCTCTTCAAACATTCCGGCTACCTTCTGGGACTGACCCAATCTCATCCAGATTCCCGCGCTCCCTCTCTGGATCGTAACCGCTTCTTTCCACGTCTCGATGGCCTCGTTGTACCTTCCCAGCTCGGAGAGCAATGATCCTTTGTTGACCAAGGGATCGACATAAGCGGGATCGTTGGCAGCCGCCGTGTCGAATGCTTGCAGTGCCTCATCCGGTTTCTTCATCGCTTTCAACACGAGACCCCGGTTGTTGAGCGCTCGAGGGCTGTTGGGGTAGTACACAAGCAGACTGTCGTAGATTCTGAGAGCTTCCTCCTGCCTTCCAAGCTGGAACAGGGTTGCACCCTTGTTCAACAAAGCGGCGCTCATTCGGGGAGAGAACCTCAGAGCCATGTCGTAAGATCTGATCTCTTCATCGAAATCCCCCAGCTCATGATGGATCAAACCCATGACGTACCACGAAGACGCATCGGTCGGCCTCAGCTCGGTTGCCTTCGAACACGCCTCCAACGCTTCCTTGAACTCACCCAGCTCCATGAGCACGCTCGCCTTCTTCTGCCATGCGATGAAATGTGTAGGTTTGAATCTCAGCGCCCTATCAAGCTCGACCAGCGCCTCATTGTACCGCGAATGCTTGATGTTCTCCTCCACGGCTTCCATGATACCATCAAGCTTGCCGATCGACGGCAGGAATCTGTCACCATCCTTCTCCAATATCTTTCGATCAACATCGCGAAGCAAAGGTGCGGCTATCTCGTACTTTTTCATCAGCGAGACCAGTTTCGGTCTGTCGGCGTAGGCGATTACAACAGATGCCGCATAATCGATCGCCTGCTTGTCCATCTCGTGGGTGACGATCAACGCTGGCAAACGCCCCTCCGCATCAGCCCTTTCCTTTATAGATTTCAGACCTGAGGTGGAAGCGTGATTCTGGCGTTTTGACACCATGATGAGATACCTGCCCTCCTTCCCCTCCCCTTCGACAAAGACAACGTCCTCGGACAAAATCGCCGCAGTGACCTTCAATCCCATTTTTTCCAGCAATTGTATGGATAGCTCCCTGAACTTTTGTGGAGGCAAATCATGGACGGCTTTGAGGATGCGCGCATCAAGACTCTCATCGATCATCAGTCCGAGATCGTTCATTCACTCCCCTCCGTCAGGGCTTTCAATCTCGAGACCCTTGAATCCTTCACCATACCTGGGAGACTTTCCACTATCTGGACGGCCTTTGCCGTCTCCCCGGTATCGACGAGAATTGTCGCCTTCACTATCATTAGATGGCTTCTGTCGTCCTCCGACAGCTCAAACCCGAGAAGCCTCTCGATCGTCAACAATGCCTTATTCGAGTCCCCCGTCCAATGGTCGAGCATCGCCTCGTTCGCAGAAGAGGCAAGGTTCAAGGAAGGATATAGCAAAGACCTGGAGTACAGCCTTCGAGCGGTGTCGGCATTCCTCTGCGCCAAGGGCAGGGCGACAGAGGGATCAATAGGAAGGGTGGACAATGCCCTCGCCAGAAGAGAGTAGATATTCCCCATGCGCACCGAGGCCGAGGCCCACTGCTCCGTATTGAATTCCAATCCTTCAGCGCCCTTCATGATGTTCCATATCAGCCCTCTCCTCGGGATCCGCTCGTCTCCCCTCAGATACAGTCCAATGCCCAATCCCATGAGGTAGCGGTTGATGAACTGGGAAAGCGTGCCAACATCCTTCGAGGCTTGTATCTCCCTGAGCCGTAACGCTGGTTCAAGACCCTTCGAAAATGTCGTGTCGGCGGTCGACGTAGGACCGATCCGCAATGAAGCGCTCGCGACCTGGAACAGTCGATGGTCAGAAATGGGATCGAGGGAAACAGGCAGGAAGACCAAAGGATCGTCTATTTTCCCTAGACATCTCCCGCAGAGGAGCGCGGCACCTTTCGTCTCCACACCGCACACCACGCAAGCCAATGGAACACCAGTTCAAGTATGTGTGACATGGAATAAAACATTACCTGAAAGGCTTTTCCATATAAACGCCCGAGCGATCATACCCCAGAGATGCGTAATACTGCCGCGCGCCGACGCCACTCGTCACGAGGACCTTGCCGCTGCCGGCATCCCGGGCGATCCTCTCGACCTCCTCCATCAGCTCCTTCCCATACCCGTGGTGCTGCCATGCCTCGCGCGAGTCGCCGAGTTGGGCCATCTGACCGAACACCTTCAACTCGCGGAGATGAGCCGCACCTCCTTCAAACGATGATGGGGTCAACCTCAACCTCGCGTACCCCACGAGCGCTCCGAGGACAGGAATCTCGAACGAGACGAAGTGCTCCGTGCCTCCAGACGCCTGATAGCTTATCTCTTTGAGATGAACATCCTTCCTATCGTATGCCTCTACTCCCATCAGCCCGACCTCCCTGCATCGTATGCACTTGCATCGGTTGCCATCGAACCGCATCCTCTCTCTCACAAGCTGTCTCAGATGACCCTTGTCTACTCCCGCCTCTACCAGAGGAATGGGTATGTCCCTCTGGATGCGCTGTATTCTGACGTAGGGAGGCACGAGGTTCTTCATCTCTGCAATCACCTGCACAGCCTCTTCGGTCGAATATGGAGAGTAAGCACCATCACGCCACATTTCAAACAGTGTCGTGCCCTTCACCACGAGGGTCGGATAGATCTTGATCATGTCTGGTCTGAACCTCTCATCATTGAAGATCGTCGCGAAGCGATCCAAATCCTTCCGAGGATCTGACCCAGGGAGACCTGGCATGACGTGGTAGCAGACCTTCATGCCTTTTTCCTTGGCGATTCTTGTCGCTTGAACCACCGCATCCACATCGTGCCCCCGGTTCACTCCTTTCAATACTTCATCGTCCAGTATCTGGACTCCCAGCTCGACCCTTGTTGCGCCCAGCTCCATCGAGAATGCTGCCGCCGAGTTGTCAAAGAAGTCCGGCCTTGTCTCGACCGTCATGCCGATGCAGCGGTGAAGCCCAGTCTCGTTGATCAGATGCGATTCCGAAAGACTCGCACTCTCGGACCCATTCAAAGCATCAAAGCACCTCTGAACGAACAAGGTCTGATATTCCACTGGTCTGGCGGTGAACGTTCCGCCCATGATTATCAGGTCCACCTTGTCCGTGGGATGCCCGATCGCTTCGAGCTGTCTCAGTCTGCTCGACACCTGTCTGAACGGATCGAACTCGTTGGTGAGAGCCCTCCGGGCTGCCGGCTCCTTTCCTGTGTAAGATTGCGGTGATCCGGTCTCGACCCCACCTGGACAGTATGAACACTTGCCATGCGGACATTGTGAAGGAGATGTCATTACAGCCACAACTGCGACCCCGCTTAGGGTTCGGACAGGTTTGCGACGGAGGAGCGTTTCCACGATTGGAAGTATTTTCGGGTCGGCCCTTGCAAGAGTCTCTGAATTGGGAGGGACTCTACCCAGACGAAATTCCCTTGATAGCGCTATCTTCGCAATCTGGAGGGCTTTCCGATCTCTTACCCTACCATCCAGTATCATCTCCAACAAGCGCTCGTGATAGTCCACGGCAACATCATTGCGCAGGTGGATAAAAAGCCTGTGTCTGAGTCTAAGAAGCTACGTGTAGAATGCCAACTGCCTAGCCGAAGTAGACACCTCGCTCTTCTCCGCCTTTTTCCTCTTCTTCCCGTTTGATGGCTATCAGGTCCAATGACAGGACAACAGCGCAAGGGATTACCCGGACCCGCCCAGCATCCTCGCCATGAGAAGAGTCCAGTTCGATGCTTATCGCAGAGTCGTGCCCGAATGCGACATACCCCTTGAAGATTCCAGATGAGACAATAGGTTCACCCTGTCCTCCGCTGCTCACGACCTTCCACTTCGATCCTCTCGTTAGGTTTGGTTCAGTTGTCTCCTTGACAGGCATCTAGCGTTCCTCCTCGACCAGCTTCTGGAGGTGATCCACTGTCTTTCTGTAGCCATCCATAGCCATCTCGACGTTTGCCTCCGTGAAGCTCCAGGCCTTCTTGAGGTCCCCGTAACGAATCCTGTATCCCTTCTTGCTCTGCTTCCCCCGCTCAGTCACCACTTCCTCGATTACGTCCATTCCTTTCAATTTGTTAAGGTGACGATAGATCGTAGGCTTGGTAGTCTTTAGATTGGCGGCGAGCTCCTCAACAAGCCAGACCCTCTTCATATTCTTCATGAAGCAATTCATGAAAAGCTTGTATGGCACACTGCCCCTGACATCCGTTGCCTTGGTCTTTGGACCGTAGCCTGTCGGCAGATAGCCGACCTGGGCAAGGAACTGGAGGGCCACGTCATCAATATCGTCCAGGGGCGTCAACGGCGTGTTGCTGACGACATTTAGCTCGAACATATTATCAAATCAGTCGATAGAAAGTAAGCCTTATAATTTCTTTCTTGTGACACAACCTATCTGCAGGGCCCAAAATAGATCCAGAATAACAGTAGACGGACAGCCCATGCGAACAATTGTTTAGGCACCCAGATGTATAAGATTCGTAAGGTACACGTACAATGAGGATACTTTTTTCCTTAACAGGGAAAACCGATTTATATATAGGGAATTTTTTCATGGCTTAAGGTGATCCGATGAAACCAAATCCTGCAGCCTCAGTGTTCTTGGTCGTTGCCATCGTAGTCATCGGAATCGCAGCCGCGGGATGTCTCGGGCCCAGTGAGAATACGGAGAAGACCGTATACTGGGTGACGATTGCCCCGAAGGACCAGAAGATCGCGATTCAGAGAGGTGATGTCGACGGTGGCGTGAGCTGGGAACCGTACGTGTCTGATTCACTGCTCGGTGGAACGGGCAGGGTACTGGAATGGTCGGGAGATGTCTGGCCTAATCACCCTTGCTGCGTTGTGGCAGTTGACAAGTCATTTGCCCAGAGTCATCCGAATCTAGTCATGAGAGTTCTGAAGGCCCACATTGAAGCTAACAGATGGATAGCCGATGCATGGGCGCACCCTGGTAGCGCGAACTACACTCTACTGCTGGAGATAGGTGCGAAGTTCAGCAATCGCAATGACTCTGTCGTTGCGGCCTCCATGGGTCACATGACACTTGACTATAGAATGGGTGAGCAGTTCATTGCGGGACTGAAGATGTTCACTGATACATACATTACTCTTGGACAGATAGACCAGAGCAAACTCAGTGCTAGGGGGTACAGTTCGGTCAACGACTTTGTCGCCAACTATGTGGACGGCAGCTACCTCGCCAGCGCGGACTCTGTATTGCCCAGCGACGTCATCGTTGGGGATGTCAGAATGGCGTACCTGACGGGAGATCTTCACCAATTCGCGAGAGTCGTTGCGGAGAACAGGACTGTAGGCGGAGGCCAGACACTTTTCGAGAAATTCGGAGTGAGAACGATCGACCCACTTCCGGGCGGGTATCCAGCTGGCGGAGGCATAATGACAGCATTTGCTGGCAAGGCAGCTGACATGGGATACCTGGGGAGTCCTCCAACGATTCTATTCCACCTCAACAGCGGTGTGAATACGATAATCGTCGCCCAGGCAAACAGCGAAGGATCGGCCATAATAGTCAACCCTTCAATACAGAACTACGAGGGCCTTGAAGGAAAAACTATCGCGACCCCTGGACCATCATCGATACAGCACCTATTGTTACTCAAGGTGGCCGAGGATCATGGCTTCACCGTGAAGGCCAAGTGAAGCTCAAGGTTGCTTGATCCTCGCTCCAAACCTTTTTAGTTTTTAATCGTATTGCCGTGATAGAATGAAATCCAACGCTTTTGGCAGACTGAGAAAGCTCCTTTCCCGCGATTCCGAGCGCGGACTGATGAAGAGTGCAGCGATTGTTTTGGTTTCCCTCGTGGCATTCGTCCTTGTATGGTGGGCGCTGTCGAGCATTTTCCCCTCGGAGTACTTTCCATCACCTTACAAAGTGGGAGTGGCATTGGTCGACTCCTTCCAGAATCCGGATCCCAACACTGGCGTGACGATGTGGCAGCATATGAGCAAGAGTCTTGTCAGGTTCCTTTTGGGATTCGCGTTGGCTTTCGTAATCGCTTTGCCTCTTGGCCTTTTGATGGGATTCTTCAAGATTGCGGAGAACTTCAGTAGACCAATAGTAGAGGTATTTCGCCCGATACCACCAATGGCATGGGCACCTTTCTTCTTCATAGTCGCTGGGGTATTCTGGGGTCCAATCATGCCAGTCCTCCTCGGCGTCTTCTTTCCAGTTCTCTCCAATGTAATCTTCGGCGTGAAGAGCGTG
Organism: Methanomassiliicoccales archaeon; assembly: GCA_028682925.1. Taxonomy (GTDB): domain Archaea; phylum Thermoplasmatota; class Thermoplasmata; order Methanomassiliicoccales; family JACIVX01; genus JAJRAG01. Next base: position 1,255 of record JAJRAG010000026.1, on the reverse strand, counting down.
GACCCTCTCTTTCTCGACGTAGCAAAGACCCAAGGAGCGGACAGACTTACACTATTCAAGAAAGTCATACTTCCGTCCGCGATTCCGTATTTGATGACCGGCATAAGAATAGGCCTCGGAATCGGTTGGATGTGCATTGTCGCGGCTGAGATGATCGTCGCATTTGGTGGAGGAGTGGGACTCTATATCTCGGTGATGTCGCAGGTTGGCAAATGGGATTACATGTTCGCTGGCATGGTCGTCATCGCGGCCCTTGGAATACTGACGGTCGAAGTTAGCGGGTACGTCGAAAGGAGGGTATCCAAATGGATGGGAATGAAGTAGTGCTCTCGATCAAGGACCTGCACAAATCTTTCAGAAAAGGCGACGGAGAACTCGTCGCGATCGAGGATTTCAATCTCGACATTATGGACGGTGAGTTCGTATGCGTGCTTGGTCCGTCCGGATGCGGCAAGACCACTCTCCTGAGAGTAATCGCTGGCCTGGAAGAACCCACAAGCGGTAAGATTCTCCTCAAGAACAAGGAGATAACCGGTCCTGGATCAGACCGAGGAATGGTCTTCCAAGAGTTCGGCCTGTTCCCCTGGAGAACCGTTAGGAAGAACATCGAATTCGGGCTTGAAATCAGGAAGATCCCAAAAGAGGAGAGGAAGACAATCTCTGACAGATATATTGACCTGGTAGGGTTGAAAGGCTTCGAAATGTCCCATCCAGATGAGCTATCCGGGGGAATGAAGCAGAGGGTCGGTATTGCTAGAGCTCTCGCAAACGACCCAGCGATCCTTCTCATGGACGAACCATTCGGTGCACTAGACGCTCAGACCAGGAACCTGATGCAGAAGGAACTTCTCCGCATATGGTCAGAGATGAAAAAGACCGTCGTCTTCATCACACACTCGGTCGACGAGGCAGTCTTCGTCGCGGACAGAGTTGTTGTCATGTCTGCGCGTCCAGGGAAGATCAAAAGCATTTTCGATGTCGAATGGGAGCGGCCGAGGGACAGAGGAGGCGTCGAGTTCGCCTCCTTAAGGAAGAAGATACTCGCCGAACTGGAGAGAGAAACGGTCTCCAATCGTTAGACGGTTTTTTCGGCAGCGCTTTCGATCGCTCTTAGCATGCTTTCTCTCGGTATGACGACCGACACCGGAATCGTCAGTATCTTCCCAATCGTCGGTGCGATGATCGGTGCGCACACAACAGCAAGAGCCCCGTCCTTCTCGGCATTGACGGCGCAGATTATCGCCTCCTCCATTGT
>JAJRAG010000025.1 GCA_028682925.1 Methanomassiliicoccales archaeon | reverse complement strand
CGGGTGTCGGCCGTCTACGAGGATGGCACGGAGGTGTTCTCCAATATCGCCTACGTTTTCGGTCCGTATTGCGAAGGATACGGTGGCTCGTGTCCCATTTGCCCCTTCCTCGTAATCAGTCTTGTCTTGCTCGCAGCGGTTCTCGTGGTGGTTGCCATTCTGTTCCTCCAGTGGAGAAGGAAGAACGATTGAGCGTTGAGGGGTTGCAGCAGACCACGTTCTTTCTTGAGCTCCATTTCAAGGTAATCTGTCAGAGATTCTTTTTGCTCTGATAGCCTTCCAGATAGGGTCTTGACTCCTTTCTCCAACCATTTTCTTGCAACTCCAAATCCATCAGAGGATCGTTCCCAAAACGGACAATTTTCAGGAAATCCTGAGAACCGCTGCACCTTCGATCTTTGATCTCTTCATCATTTCGAGGGCCAGGTTAGCTTCCTCCAACGGGAACACCCTCACCTTCGTTTTGACGGGAATGTCCCCTGCGATCTTCAGGAACTGTATTGCATCTTCCCTGGTCACATTGGCAACACTTCTCACTTTTCTCTCTTGCCAGAGGAGATCATATGAAAGCTCGGGAATGGGAGACATGTAGATGGCGTTGATAACAAGCGTGCCAGCCTTTTCGAGCCCCCTCAGAGCCTCCTTGACAATCCAGCCAGCAGGGGCAAAGACAATCGCGCTGTCAAACCTGCGCGGAGGGACATCATAAACGTCACCCTCCCACTTCGAGCCAAGTCTTCTGGCCAACTCCCTGTGCTTCTCGCTTCTCGTGAACACGTAGACATCGCATCCAATACTGGTGGCGATCTGGATGACAATATGGGCGGAAGCTCCGAAACCGAAAAGGGCGAGGCTCTGACCGGGCTTCACCTCGCTGAGTCGCAATGATCGATAGCCGATGACTCCAGCACACAGCAATGGTGCCGCTTCCTCATCGCTGAAATTCCTTGGCATCGAATACACATAATCTTCTTTTGCGATCATATGCTCCTCATATCCTCCATCTGAGTGAAGGCCAGTAAATTCCGCTTTCTCGCATAGATTCTCCAGTCCTGCCAGACAGAATCTGCACTGGCCGCAGGACGAATATAGCCACGCGACACCAACCCTTTCCCCTTCCTTGAATCGTCGGCTTCCTATGCCAATCTCTTCGATCGTTCCAACGATTTCATGTCCAGGAACGATCGGAAGTTTCGGGATTTGGAGCTCACCTTCGACGGTATGGAGATCGGTGTGGCAGACGCCGCACGTCCGAATCTTGATCTTAACCTCACCCGGACCTGGTGGGCGTTCTAGTAAGTCGACCAGGACCAGTGGATCCTCCTCAACAGGTTTTGTTTTCTCCAGTATCATGGCCTTCATTCAATCACTCACGAGGCGCACCTGATTCAAAATGATATGGCAGAATTCATCTATTGTCTTTTCCACTGACAAATTGAGTATTGTGAACCGTCGAAAGGTTCGGGAATGCTCACGCCGATTGATCATGGTCTGGAACAACTTACCCAGGGACCATCGATATTTTCTTCTCGAAGGAGGTCACATAGTCTACTGCTTGGGGCACGCTATGAAGGTATGCACAGTTGACCAGATGAAGCATATGGAGAGGACCGCGATCGAGGAATGCGGCGTCGACGAGACGTCACTAATGGAGAATGCTGGTATTGCTGCGGCTACTCTCATCAAGAGGGAGATCGGAATATGTGGTCTGAAGTTCATTGTCCTTTGCGGATCAGGAAGCAAGTGTGGAGTCGGACTGGTCACAGCGAGGCAGATCCATTCATTTGGAGGACAAGTGAAAGTCTTGCTTTTGGGACGGGGGAGCGAATCTGAGAAAGCCTACAGGAAGAATCTCAAGTTACTGTCAAAGATGAAGGTCGAGATATCCAGTCCTGGGTCGATAGACGCCATTGAACGCGCGATTCTTCAATCCGATGCTATTGTGGATGCCCTTTTCGGTCCTGAGATCAGAGGAGAGGTCACCGGGTTTCCAAAGCAGGCAATCGAGCTCATCAATAGGAGCAGGAAACCAGTCATAAGTCTCGAAATACCGTCCGGAATAAACGGAGACAACGGTCTTGTACTGGGCTCTGCTATCAATGCTGATTACACGATATCATTTGGTTTGCCAAAGGTGGGTAGCGTTTTGTATCCAGGCTATGAGCACTGTGGCAAGCTCTTTGTTTCTCATTTGTCCTATCCGCCCAGTTTATACGATCACGCTTCCATGAAAGTGGAAATCAACGTGCCCCTTGAGCTCCCCAAGAGAAAGCAGGACGCCCACAAAGGAACTTTCGGGGACGTTCTGTTCATCGCAGGGGCGAGAGGCTATTATGGTGCCCCGTATTTTGCCTCTCTCAGCTTCTTGAAGGCCGGAGGCGGATATTCTCGACTCGCAGCACCTTCTACGATTTGTCCTTTCATAGGCAACAAGGGGAGCGAAATAGTGATCATCCCCCAGGGGGAAACCCCCCAAGGAAGCATATCGTACAGTAACTGCGATGATCTGTTGACGTTGGCACAGAACATGGATATGGTCGTAATAGGTCCTGGATTGTCGTTGGTTGAAGAAACCCAAGATCTTGTGAGATATCTTGCGGAGAATATCGATAGACCTCTTCTCATTGACGGCGACGGAATAACCGCGGTTTCAAAGGACTTGGATTGCATAAGGAGAAGGAAGGCTCAAACGATAATCACTCCCCATCCTGGGGAGATGTCACGCGTGACTGGAGATCCGGTGGGGGAACTACGGTCGGATAGAATAGGAATATTGTGTGAGGCGACAAAGGACCTGAACTCCATCATCGTGCTCAAAGAGGGCATCTCACTGATCGGCTATCCAGATGAGAGTGTTTTCGTAAACTTGAGCGGTAACTCTGGAATGTCGACTGCTGGAAGCGGGGACGTTCTCACTGGCACGATAGCCGCCATGCAGGGGCTCGGTTTGTCGATTGATGAATCGGTCAGAACGGGCGTTTTCATCCATGGCCTATCGGGTGATTTGGCCGCGATCCAGATAGGACAGGATGGTATGACGGCACAGGATGTATTGGATTTCTTGCCAGCTGCCTTGAGATACTACCGTCAAAACTACGCATCT
>JAJRAG010000155.1 GCA_028682925.1 Methanomassiliicoccales archaeon | reverse complement strand
AGTTCGGGCCAGAGAGGGTAATCGACACGCCGTTAGCGGAGTCCGCAATAGTGGGTGTCGCAATCGGTATGGCCATGAACGGCCTTAGACCAGTCGCTGAGATACAGTTCATGGGATTCTCGTATTTGACGCTCAGCCAAATCATATGTCACGCCTCGAGGATGAGGAATAGAACCAGGGGAAGACTCACCGTCCCGATGGTGGTCAGAATGCCCTACGGAGCGGGAGTGAAAGCCTTGGAGCACCACTCGGAGAGCACTGAGGCACTCTATGCTCAAATCCCCGGTCTGAAAGTGGTTGTACCAGCGACACCTTCCGAGGCTAAAGGGCTCCTAATATCGTCCATAAGAGACCCTGACCCCATCATATTCCTGGAGCCGACAAGGAACTACAGGCTCATGAAGGAAGAAGTAAGAGAAGGCGAGTACACGATTCCGATCGGCAAAGCGCGAATAGTCCAAGAAGGAAGCGACATCACCGTCATCGGCTGGGGAGGGATGATGCCCCTGATCCAGGATGCGGTCAAGAAGGCACAATCAGACAAGATCTCGGTTGAGGTGATAGACCTTCGCACTCTGTCCCCGATGGATTCTGCAGCAATCGTCGGTTCAGTGAAGAAGACAGGACGGGCCGTCATAGTCCACGAGGCGCCGAAGACAGCAGGTCTCGGGGCTGAAATCGTCGCAAGAATAAACGAGAAGGCATTGCTGTCCCTTGAGGCTCCGGTTGAGAGGGTGACGGCCCCGGACATCACAGTCCCTCTTCCAATGGGAGAAAACTTCTATTACCCAAGTGTAGATAAAATCCTCGCCGGTATCAGGAAGGTCACGGCGTTCTGAGGTGCGGTCCATGGCAGTCGAATACAAATTCCCAGATCTTGGTGAGGGCGTCACCGAGGGCGAAGTGAAGAAGTGGCTTGTGAAAGAAGGGGACACGGTGAAGCAAGATGAATCCATAGCAGAAGTGGAGACGGACAAAGCCGTTGTCGAGATGCCATCTCCTGCCTCTGGGAAGATACTGAGGCTGCACTTCAGGGAAGGCGACATCGTCAAGGTCGGTGAGACCCTGGCGACCATCGGCGCGGAGGGAGAGTCCATGGTCGAGGTCCTTGCCAAGAGACCGTCCGTTTCCGTTGTCGGTGAGCTTCCGGAAGCACCAGAAGCAACGGAGGAAATCAAAACGGCTCAGACTGCCATTGAACCCGCCAGTGCGGAGGTGCTGGCGACTCCAGCGATCAGGAGAATCGCGAAGGATCTGGGCCTCGACATCGCTAAGGTGAAAGGCACTGGTCCAGATGGTAGAGTCACGGAGGAGGATGTGAAAGGTCTCTCAGCGAGACCCGCCGAGCGAGTCAAACCCAAGACCATCGCTAAGTTCGACGTCTATGGATGGATAGATCGAGTTCCGCTGAAAGGCATTAGAAGGACCACTGCGAAAAGGATGATAGAATCGCAGACGAAAGCGGCTAACGTGACCGCGATGGATGCCGCTGACGTTACTGAACTCGTCGCCTTGCGAGAAGCCCAGAAGAAGGTCGCCCAAGAAACCAGGAACGTAAAGCTGACTTACATGCCGTTCATAGTAAAAGCTGTCGTGGAGGCGCTGAAGGCCCACCCATATCTCAACTCCTCGCTTGATGAGGAAGCTCAGGAGATCATACTGAAGAAGTACTACAACATCGGCATAGCGGTCGCCACGGAGGACGGGTTGATTGTACCCGTAATCAAGGGAGCGGACCAGAAGAGCATATTCGAACTGGCGGAAGAGGTACAGAGGCTAGCCGGGCTCGCCTCCTCGAGAAAGATCGATCTGGCTGACCTGAAGGGTGGAACGTTCACGATCACAAACTACGGCGTCTTCGGGGGAACCTACGGGACACCGATCATCAACTATCCAGAGGTCGCAATTCTTGGTACCGGGAAAATCGAGGACGCTCCGATGGCGAAGGATGGGGAGGTGATGGTTAGAAAGAAGCTGGCGTTGTCTCTATCCTTCGATCACAGAGTGCTTGATGGGGCAGAAGCGGCGAGATTCATGAACGACATCATCAGACACCTCGAAAATCCGACTCTCATATTGATGAGCTTCTAGCGGCTGAAATTCCAATCCTGCCTGGAGTATCTGTCCAAGACAAGCTGCCGAGCTCTTTCCTTCTCGGCGCTTGTGTACGTGCCAGCTTCCCATTCTTTGCCTTTCGTGAACGATCGACGGAGTTCGAGAAGGACCCTGTCCTTCGAAACCTTGGCGTGTCTCAGGATGGATGTCACTCTTTCTTCACATGACGATATGGCCTTGTCCGATATCTTCATACGACCGACCTTAAGGATAGAGAACATCTTGATCGGATTGACGTTGTACAACAGCGTTCCGTGCTGAAGAAATACGCCGCCCCGTCTTGTCTGCGCGCTACCAGATATCTTCTTCCCGTCGATCAGAATATCGTTGACGGCCACGAAGGTCGCTGACAGCTCAAGGACATCGAGAGCGTCGATTATCCATCCACAGATTGTTGCATACGCTTTGTTGATGTCCTTGTCCATAATCTCCTCAGGCGCTATGACGCTGTAGGTTATCTCTCCGTCCTTGT
>JAJRAG010000154.1 GCA_028682925.1 Methanomassiliicoccales archaeon | reverse complement strand
CTCCCGGGCCATTCGCTGGAAACATTTATAGAAACGTCGCTCATACTCAAATCCCTTAGCCGAAAGGTGTCTAGAAATGAAGAAAGAGGATAACTTCAGCGAGTGGTACAACGAAATTGTCGAATTGGCGAACCTTACCGACAAGAGGTATCCAATCAAAGGCATGAACGTTTGGACACCGTACGGGTGGAAGATCATGTTGCATATCGACTCCTATATTCGCAAAGAGTTCGATGCGACTGGCCATGATGAAGTATGCTTCCCCCTTCTGATCCCCGAGACGGAATTCCAGAAGGAGAAGGACCACATCAAGGGCTTCGACACAGAAGTATATTGGGTGACCCAGGCGGGAGCCAATCCTCTTGACATTAGACTTCTTCTCAGACCTACGAGCGAGACGGCGATGTACCCGATCTTCGCTCTCTGGGTACGTTCGCACACCGACCTGCCCCTGAAGACCTACCAGATCGTCAACACTTTCAGGTACGAGACCAAAATGACCCGGGCATTCATCAGAGTGAGGGAGATTCACTTCTTCGAGTCGCACACCTGCCACGTCGATGAGGCGGATGCACAGAGACAGGTGGAAGAGAACTTCGCTATCCTGGAGAAGGTAATGAAACCCCTCTGCCTGCCTTATCTGCTTCTCAAGAGAACGGACTGGGACAAGTTCCCGGGAGCGTATTACACCGTTGGCATCGACACGAACTTGCCCGACGGCCGTAGCCTGCAACTCGGAAGCATACATCACTACCGCGAGAACTTCTCAAGGCCATTTGACATCAAGTATGAGGACCTCCAGGGCGATCTGAAGTACGTTCACCAAACGACGTTCGGGATGAGCGAACGCCTTGTTGGGGCGATCGTTGGCGTGCACGGAGACGACAAAGGACTGGTGCTACCACCTGAGGTTGCGCCCTACCAGATCGTGATAGTACCGATCCTTGCGAAAGGGATTGTGGAAGAGGTAACACTGCAGGCGCGTGAAGTGAAGGATGAACTTGCGACGGCAGGATTGAGGATCAAATTGGACGATAGGGATGTGAGACCAGGCAGCAAGTTCTACGATTGGGAAATCAAGGGCGTGCCGCTTAGACTGGAGATCGGGTCCCGGGACATCAAACAAGGTGTGGTGACCTATGCCCGCAGGGACTCGGGGGAAAAGGGAACGGTCAAGAGAACGGACCTAGTGCGAAAGGTGACGGACATCTTGAGGAGCATCTCGGACGACCTCAATGAGAAAGCAAACAAGAACCTGGCAGATTCGATTGAAACAATCGAGAACCTCGACACCCTGCCGAATAAGATCGTCAGGTTTGGATGGTGTGGGTCGGAAGACTGCGGACACGAGTTCGAGAATCGCACAGAACTCAAGCTGTTAGGGACGCCATACGTCAAGGAGTCATTCAGAGGGGATTGTATCATCTGTGGGGCTGACACCGACACTGCGGCGTATGCGGCAAAGGCAATGTAGGTGGTCTGGATAAGAACAAGGGCAAGGATCGAGACCTGCTGGATTTGTCTGGCGCTCAATGCTCCTGCTTCCGAGACAGGAGAAGGCCCAGGACGCCGAAGACGATAAGAACGACGACGATCGAGTAGACGCCGATGAACTCCTTCTCGAGGATGTTCCAGCTACCATAGATCAGGCCCCACGTCCAGTACATTGCGAATCCAGCGATTATCAACAGGATCGATATGACCATCTTTGCCTTCCTGGGGAAATCGGAGCCTTCCATTGGGTGCGCCCAATGCCTTCAGTGTATAAAATCCTTTTTCCCATCAATCCGCCGCCAATCACAGCGACCCAGATATGACATCGAATGTCGTCGTCGCATTTGACAATGTGCCTATGAGGGATGCTATCTCGCTCCACCAACAGAAACGAAGTCTCAACTAATTTTATATAACTCAAGCCCATTAGTTGCAGACGGTGATGGGATGACACTCGAGTGGCTGTTAGTTATCATAGCGATTTGGCTCGGCATCGGAGCTGTGATAGCAGCTTGGATATACAGAGATACGAAGACAAGAAAGAAGGTTGCGGAATGGAATTGGGTAGGATTGGGCTTCTTTCTCAGCATAATTGGAGCCATCATCTACCTCGTCGCGGTCAATGCAGAGAAGAAGCGAGCCTATGAGTACCCTCCAGCAACGAAATATGAGAACCCGGATTACACCATGGAGGGGGGAAAGAAAGAAACAGAGCCCCGGGCGACCCCACCCGCACCTGGGCAAAGCAAGACTCCATCAGATGACAAGAAGGAAACCCAACAGATAGAGGGACTTCCGAGATGTCGCCACTGCGGTGCTGCAATCTCTGAGCACGATTGGCAATGTCCGAAGTGCGGCGCCAAGCTAAAGTACTAGAAGTAAGGCAGAGCCGCACACAATCCTTTTCTTAACCTGAGCGCATCCTGAACGTCATGCTTCGAGACGGGGAGCTCGTCTATTTCCTCGATGAACAAGGGAGAAGGCACTGGGCAAAAATCCAGACCGGAATGGTCAAGGTCGAGGGATTTGGTGTGATAGACGGTTCGCGACTCGTAGGGTTGGAAAGCGGATCGAAGCTCTCCTTGGCCGGAAGAACGCTATGGGTTCTCCGACCCGGAGCTCATGAGCTTATGGAATCGATAGACCGCGGGGCACAGGTCATAGGGGCGAAGGACGCCGCGACGATCGCTCATCGGCTCGATCTCAAATGTGGAGATCTAGTGATTGAGGGTGGTGTCGGTTCCGGATCGCTGACAACTGTTCTGATCAACCTTGTTAGACCGACCGGGAAGGTGGTTTCGGTCGAACTCAGGGACGAGTTCGCAATGAGGGCCAGAAAGAACATCGCTCGGACCGGTCTTGACGGGTGCTGGGAGCTCAAGAAAGGAGATATCAGGACCGTTCGAATCGATTTGCGGGCCGATGCAGTAGTGCTGGATATACCCGATCCCTGGGAAGCGGTCGCAAACATTGGCAAGATGATGAAAGGAGGTGGACGATTCAGCGCGTTCGTCCCTAACATGAACCAGGTCGAGAACACGGTGAAGAAGCTCCGCTCGTCTGGATTCGTGGAGGTCGAAGCTCTTGAGAACATCCAGCGGGTCATGGAGGTCCATCCAGGAGGGGTGAGGCCCTCTTTCGATGTGCTCGGACACACTGGCTACTTGATATTCGCAAGAAAGGTCATAGACCAGACGGAGGCCAAGGATTAAGTATGGGTCCGCAGGTGGGGGGCGAACGATGAACCTGGAATTCGCGCTTGGGGCCTTCGTGTCGATCTTCGCCATAGTCAATCCAGTTGGCAACATACCCCTCTACGAGGCGATAACTGAAGGCTACTCCAAGGAATCGAAGAGAAAGGTAGCTGTCAAGATTTGCCTTGTCACGACCGCCGTACTGTTCGTATTCGCGATGTTCGGTCAGTGGATCTTCTCGATATACGGAATCACAATACCGGCGTTCAAGATTGCTGGCGGTCTTCTGCTGTTCACCGTCGCTTTCTCGATGATGCAGGGGCAGCGATCCAGAGCCAAGCTTTCCGAGGAAGATCAGGAAGAGGCGATGGAGAAGGAGGAGGTAGGCATAGTTCCCCTTGGAATACCGCTCTTCGCCGGACCTGGTGCAATCACGACGGTCATGATATACGTCTCCGAGGCGACCTCACGAAGCGGAGGAGTCCTGGATATCATCTCGGTCTTCATTGGGATAGTCCTTACCGTTCTGATAAGCTACTTCCTACTACACTATTCTGAAGGTATTTTCAAGAGGATGGGGAGGAGCGGGGCGATGGCTTTCTCAAGAGTCATGGGCCTGCTGCTAGCGGCAGTCGCGGTCAGCTTCATGCTTTCAGGCGTGTTCCAGGCCATCAGAGACGCCGGCTTCTTGTAGAGGAACTGAGAACAGGATTAAGTAGGGAGCAGGGGATTCCCGATGTGGTGCTGCGATGGTAGTCGCGGAGGTAAGGATTGAGCTCAAGCCGGGGGTCGCTGACCCTGAAGGTCAGAATACGAAGAAGGCCCTCGAGCTGCTAGGTTTCAAAGGTATCGAAAGCGTCCGCTCGATCAAGTTCTTCGAGATCGTACTGGACTTGCCAAGAAATGAGGCTAGAAAGGCGTGCGAGGAGATGTGCAGGAAGCTCCTGGCGAATCCGGTCATCCAGAGCTACAGAATCGATATTAAGTGAGGTTGAACATGGCACCTGTCGATCTCATTCGTCGAATGAACGCACAGTTCGAGCTTTTCCAGATCGATGTTATTTCCTCAAAGGATAGAGACCTTGAGGAAATCAGCTCTTCTATGGGTCTCAACCTCAGTCTGAACGAGATGAAGACCATACAGAAGTACTTCTCAAAGAAGCGCAGACTGCCGACCGATGTGGAGCTGCAATCCCTCGCTCAGGCCTGGAGCGAACACTGTTGTTACAAGAGCTCTAGGGTTTTCCTGAGGGAGCACATCTTCAACATCAGGCATCCTGACGTCCTCGCAAAGGGAGATGCAGGAGTTATGGCCTTCGACGACGAGTACGCTTACGCGCTCAGAATCGAGAGCCACAACCATCCTTCGGCGATAGAACCGTACGGAGGCGCGGCGACAGGCATAGGAGGAATCATAAGGGATGTAGTCTGCATGGGGGCACAACCTGTCGCTCTAATAGACCCTCTTTTCTTCGGTCCATTGGACTACGACGGAGAGGTTCCTCCGGGAGTCAAGCATCCAAAATACCTCCTTGGGGGAGTCGTGGCGGGAATAAGGGACTATGGCAACAGGCTCGGAATACCCACGATCGCCGGGGGCGTGTTCTTCGATGAAGGATACATCGGCAACTGCATAGTCAACGTTGGCTGCGTTGGAATCGTGAAGCGGTCCCAACTCCTCAAGAATGCGGTCGGCGGCGCCGGAGACGTTCTGATACTCGTCGGAGGAAGGACCGGGAGGGACGGCATTCACGGGGTCACATTCGCATCAGCGGAATTGGACGAGACTTCCGAGGAGGAGTCACGAGGAGCGGTGCAGCTGGGCGACCCGATCATGAAGGAACCTCTCATCCATGCATGTCTAGAGGTGACCTCGAAAGGGCTCATCAACGGAATGAAGGACCTCGGAGGAGGCGGCCTGTCGTGCGTGGTCGGAGAGATCACACTGGCAGGAGGATGTGGGGCCGATGTGCAGTTGGATAAAGTTCCGTTGAAGGAGACGGGCCTGGCACCTTGGGAAATTTGGGTATCGGAATCTCAAGAGAGAATGATGCTCTCCGCCTCAAAGAGGAACGTGCGGAGAATCATGGAGATATTCGATCTTTGGGATGTCCCGGCCACAGTAATTGGCAAGGTCATCCAGAACAAGATCGTGAAACTCTATTACGACGGTCTTGTGGTG
>JAJRAG010000153.1 GCA_028682925.1 Methanomassiliicoccales archaeon | reverse complement strand
GGGAGTAGAACTTCCCGTATATCTCGGGTTTCGGAGGCACTATCGACTCGACGTACCGTTGTATCTCCCCGTAGTCCTCAGAATCGAGTATCCCGGTCCTCTTGAATATCCTGGATACATAGGACGCAGCAACGAATTTGGGTCTGTGCCCTGCAAATAACAGTATGGAATCCGCAGTCTCTTCTCCTATCCCTTTGATGCTAAGCAGTTCCCTCCTTGCCTCGTCGATGGGTTTGCTGAGCATCACGACCAGGTCGGATTCATAATGGAGCTTGATGTAGTTTGCCAAACCCTTTATTCTGCTGGCTTTTTGGCGATAGAATCCCGCGGGCACTATCATCTCTTCGAGTGAATCGTTGTCCAGCGCCACCAGCGAGTCTACATTGAGAACGTTGTGAGACTTCATGTTGGCGATGGCCTTTTCAACATTCCCCCACGCCGTCTGTTGGGTGAGTATCGCGCCGACCATGATCTCAAACTCTGATTCGGCAGGCCACCAATTGTCCACCTTGAATCGTTGACCCAACCGTTCGTACATCGTCTTTAGATCCATCGCTGCGGCGATTGCATTCGGGAGTTAAAACACATTCGAGCCGATGCGAGCATCGGATTTCACATCAGGATGTTGAGCTGTTCGCCGCAAGTCGGACACTTGCCATCCTTTGTTCTCATCTCGATGACGTTGAATCCCATTCTTCTTATCATCAATGCTCCGCACTTTGGACAGTACGTGTTCTCTCTCTCATCTCCTGGGACGTTCCCAGTGTAGGGGTGCTTCATTCCCTCCGCCTTTCCGATTGCATATGCCATATCAAGCGTCTTCATTGGAGTAGTGGGAACGTCATCCATCAGATAGTCTGGATGGAACCGCGTGAAGTGCACAGGCACTTTGGGATCTAGGTTTTGGACCACCCACCTTGAAAAATCCCTGATCTCTGCTTCCGTGTCGTTCTTGCCTGGTATTATCAGATAAGTGAGCTCCACGTGTATTCCGAGTTCATGAGCTAGCATTGTCGCTTCCAGAACTGGATTCAATGAGGCCTTGCATACCTTCTTGTAGAAGTCTTCGCGAAATGCTTTGATGTCGATGTTCATCGCGTCGATGCACTCCGCGAGCTCGCGAAGCGGTGCCTCCTGAATGTACCCATTAGTAACATAGTCGGTGTGCAGTCCGTTCGATTTCGCAAGCTTCGATGTCTCGTACGAGAACTCGTGCCAAATCGTCGGCTCGTTATAGGTCCATGAAATGCCTGTGCATCCGAACCTCCTGCACGTCGTCAAGACCTCCTCTGGACTCAAGTCCTCGAGCCCGAACTCGCCAACCGCCGCCTGTGAGATCGTGTAGTTCTGGCAATGCTGACATCTGAACGTGCACCCGACGCTCCCAAGGGAGAGCACCTTCTCCCCCGGCTTGAAGTGAAAGAAAGGCTTCTTCTCTATCGGGTCCACGTGGATCGAGGACGCCTTGCCGTATATCAACGAGAAAAGCCTCCCATCTCTGTTCTCCCTGACCCCACATATGCCCCTCTTCCCCGAGGCTATTCTGCACGAGTGTGGGCAAAGACCACATACTGCCCTTCCGTCCTCAGTCCTCCAGAACCTCGCCTCTTTCATGAGCGATATCACCTGAAATGCTCGAACCCTCGATCCTCGAGAATGGTCACTCTGCCATTTCTCTTCAGAGTGTTTCTGGTAGATCTTTTCGCTTTTCCAATCACCGATATTTTCGACTTCAATCTCGACCTCAGCGTCTTCAGCCTATCTGGCCTTACTGTGAACAGGAGCTGATAGTCCCCTCCATAGTATAGGACCAACTCCTCTGGTTCAACGTCACTATCTTGGGCGACTTGAAGCACGTCTTTCCTCACAGGCAGAGAATCCCAGTCGATCTCGAACGAGACGCCGCTCATTTCCGAGAGCTGGTATATCGAGGAAGCGAGGCCATCCGAGATGTCCATGCATGATGTCACACCCCCCGAAGAGGACAAGACCAATCCCTCCTTTATTCTCGGTTTCGGCTCAAGGAGCGCCTTCACTCCCGACGGGCAGTTCAGACCTTTGACTAAAGCATAGTATCCAGCCGCTGCAAGTCCCAACGATCCAGTCACGACAAGATGGTCGCCCGGTCTGGCTCCCTTTCTCAGTAGGATCTTATTCTTGTCGACGGTGCCGATAGCTGTGCCCGCTAGGGTCATCTCGGCCGATTCCTTGGTGTCCCCGCCAAGTATCTCAGCTCCTACCGAATTGGAACACTCCTGGACGCCCTTCATGATCCTCTTGAGGGATGCGAACTTCGTATCCCTTGGTAGCGCCAACGAGACGACGATTCCTATCGGTCTGGCGCCCATCGCCGCGATATCGCTGTAGTTGACCGCAGCCAGCATCCAGCCGATCTGACGGTCTGTCATCGCTTGAGGTAGGTGGGTCCGGGCCGAGATGATGTCAGTGCTGATCACGAGGTAGTAGTCACCCATGTCGACTGCGGCAGCGTCATCTCCAGGTCCGACCGGGGCGTGGCTCTTGATGTCCATGAGTATCCGCCTCACCACGTCTTTCTCTCCCATATCTCCCAGGGTCCTCATCGGTCTATTGCAGTGGATTTCGTCGGAAAAATAACTTTCCCCTCAGGTTCCGCATTCGAACGGGCTAAATCATTAATAACCCTTCGTGATATCAAACACGGTCCGATATATGAGAATCGCTATCCCCTATGGCAAAGAAGGTGAACAGATCCTCGAGATTCCAGACCGGAATTTCGCCGGAGTCGTTTACCCGAATGAGGTCGAGGCCGCGGACGAGTACGATGTGGTAGAGAGGGCAATCGACAACCCGATCGGTTCATCGAGCTTCGAGGAATTCGTGAGGGGAGCCAGCAACATTGTTTTTCTGATCAATGATGCCACGCGACCTACCCCGACCCACAAGATCCTTGACGAC
Source organism: Methanomassiliicoccales archaeon (assembly GCA_028682925.1). GTDB lineage: Archaea > Thermoplasmatota > Thermoplasmata > Methanomassiliicoccales > JACIVX01 > JAJRAG01. The sequence continues at coordinate 711 of JAJRAG010000153.1, read as the reverse complement.
CTGGTCGGAAGGATGAACCTGGAATCCGCCAGATACCTTGTCGCCACAGGCACCCACCGCGCCCCGACGGAGGAGGAATATAGGTACATTCTTGGGGGCCACTACGAGAGTCTCATGCCGCTCGTTCACGCCCACGACTCAAAAAAGGACAAGATGCTGTATCTTGGGAAGTCAGAGAAGGGCACCAGCATTTGGGTGAACGAGATTGCGACCGACGCGGAACGACTGATAATCATAACGAGCGTAGAGCCACACTACTTCGCCGGCTACACTGGCGGGAGAAAATCATTCTTGCCAGGTGTCGCATCCTTTGAGACCGTCGAGCAGAACCACCGGTTGGCGATGTCGCCAGAGGCGCAAGCTCTCGTGCTGGATGGAAATCCAGTGCATGAGGACATGATGGACGCTCTGGAGTTCATCAACAAAATACCGATTTTCTCGATCCAGTTGGTCCTCGATCGACACCAGAACATCTACAAGGCCGCTGCGGGAGACATCAACAAGGCTTTCGAGAAGGCGGTGGAATGGGCCAATGAGGTGTACTCAGTCAAGATCAGGGAGAAGGTCGACATCGTCGTCAGCGTCGCCCCATATCCCATGGATGTAGATCTCTATCAATCACAGAAGGCGCTCGACAATGGAAAGTGGGCCCTCAAAGAAGGCGGCACGATAATATTCGTTTCCAAATGCAGGGAGGGCATCGGCCATTCC
>JAJRAG010000152.1 GCA_028682925.1 Methanomassiliicoccales archaeon | reverse complement strand
CAAGTTGCTTTCTAAGTGCGTAATGCAATGAGCGCGAGAAAAAGGTATTGTGTTCACATCGCCTCTTTGCATCAGAATAAGATTCTTGAACGCGCTTTGTTGAGTTACCGAGGGGTACTCCTGTCAGTTCTCGCGGTTCTGATGGCATATTTGGATAGACTTGTCAGAAGTTTACCTGGTCATATTTGATTCCGGGATTGAAACAAGGATAAAGGAGACGATATCAAGATACTTGTTGGCTCATAGGGGCAATTGGAGTCTCTGCATTGTCTCCAAGGTCATTACTTCCAAATCCGATTGACACGTACCTCATTCATGGTTCTCAAGAAGTCTGACTCTTTTCTCGAGTTCTAGTATCTTCATTGCTAATTCCTTGTTGGTCTCCGAAGCATCCTGTTTTACAGAGTCGATCGACTCTTTGAGATAGGCTGTCGACGTGGAGAATGTCTTGTAGATTAGTTCTATCATATTGTTCTCGTGTTGTGAAGCTTTCTCCACCACTTCCAGAGCTCCACGGAAAGTCTCCCCTATGCTGTGAGCATGTTGAAGATTGTCTATGAGACCGCGTATTTCGAGAAGCTCATTCTTGAGAATACCAATCTCATATTCGAACTCCTTTAGGTCTAGTCCAGTCATCTTCTCACCCTTTCAACATAAGTCGTTTTGAGTATTTAACGAGAGTCTGAGAATCATATTGTTCCATACCACAATTTGGATCAGTCAGAATCTGTCATGAGGTCACTATTCAGCAACTACAGAACATCCTGATTGTAACGGCTATGGTCGAACAAGACGCAACGAAGATAATCTAATTCAAAACTATCGCCTATCCCACTCCTGATTGATCAGAGAGCATCCTCTGTTGTGAGGCGGATCGAAAAAGCACATTCCTTTTGGATCCCCCTTGGAGAACCTCACGCACCCCCAGCATTGGGTGAAGATTCTTGTCTTCTTCAATCGTCTCACGTTCTCACACATGATGAGAGCTTCTTCATAGGGAATCGGATTTCCCTGCTGCATGAACGATTGATGGAGAAGCGGAGTATATGAAGACTGTTCGAACGGATTCTTGATTCATAAGATGTTCATTCTTGCGATTCTGGCAACGTATGTTGTCTAGAAGGTGGGAGAAGACAAAGGCGGTAGTGATCCTGGAGGACGTTTCCTCGTCGTTGAAGGGGACTCTGCAATAACTGGAGAACCTTGAACTTTTTTTTGACGCTCCGTTTTCGACTGATTATCCAATGTGCCCAACCATACGTCGCGTGCGATTTCCATATTCCGCGTTGTCGATTCACGCCTATGCCTTCTTGTTGCGTTAGATTGATTTATTACATAAGAGCTAGGTGATTTGTGAGATTCGCGTTCCCGCGAGACTTCAGACCATAGGTGACACCGGATGATCGAGAGCAGAGAAAAGCGGAATTACGGAAACCTGTCTGCTGGTTTCGTTCTGATCGCTATAGCTGTCGCCATTTTAATTGCATGGATCTTGGGAAACTGGATATGGTTCATCCCAATCGTTCTCATTGAATGCGGAGGTCTAGGAGTGTTTCTTGGAGTCGTCCTCAGGCGGAGTGCAAAGCCTGGAGGACCGTCCCGTTCGACGTCGGCATACTATACATTCTGGGGTTCTCTTCTCCTGATTCTTGGATTGTTGTGGGTCGTGAACGACCAGTATCCAGGCAATCTCCCGGCCGTTGCCGCCGCTTTTATCTTCTGGTTAGCCATTATGATAATCATCTTGGCCAGAAGATAACCAAACCCAAACTGCAATCACGTCGGATGTATCCGCACGGGATTGGATGATGCTTTAGATCGATTAGCATATGGTGATGGTTTCGGTTCCATCCTCGGTCTTGGATAATCGTTTTATATATGGTAAAGCCTAAAATATATTGGGGGGTCGTTTTGTCCAATAACAAACTGAAATTCCCGAGCGAGGAATGGATGGCGAGGTTCGTTGAAGAGCTGAACAAGAACGAGGACTATAAGGAAGCTGCGAAGGACTGGGAAGGTGACATGATTCTGGTCGTCAATGCTGGACCTGAGGTCCCAAAGGAATACGCGTTCTATGTTGATCTGTGGCATGGTCAATGCAGGAGCTACAGTTCACTACCCGACAGAAATGCAAAGAAAGCTGAGTTCGTGATCGAGGGACCATATAGCAGCTGGACCAAAATGATTTCTGGGGAGATGGACCCAATACGGGCTCTCTTGGGTCGGAAACTCAAGATCACGGGAAGCATGGCAAAGATTATGAAGAATGTCAGCGCGTCGTCGGAATTCGCGAAGAACAGCCGGAGGGTCCCGACTGAGGGCGTGCCAGGTTAACTGAACTTGTAGTCAAGTCTTGAGGTCGCCATGTGGGAGTTCACCAGTCCGAGGACAATCGTCTTCGGCGAGGAGGCGCTGGAGTATCTAAAGGAGCTAGAAGGAAAGCGTGCTTTCATCGTCTCTGGCAGATCTGTGTCAAAGTTGGGCATCACTAGCAGGGTAGAAGACAGCCTCTTAGAAGCTGGAATGGAGGTGAGGGTGTTCGACCAGGTCGAGCCTGAACCTTCGGTTGACACTGTCACCAAAGGAGCGAAAAGCATGCTGGAGTTTTGCCCCGACTGGATAGTGGGTCTGGGTGGAGGCAGCAGCATGGATGCGGCCAAGGCGATGTGGATCCTTTATGAGCGGCCGGACATGGAGGTGGCGATGATAAATCCTCTGGAGAGACTGGGTCTAAGGAAGAAGTCCAGGTTGCTCTGCATCCCCACTACGAGCGGATCAGGATCAGAGGCGACATGGGCGACGATCATCACGGATCCCGAGGGAAAGGTCAAGATGGAGCTGCCGTCAAGAGAGGCTGTACCTGATATCGTTATTCTGGATCCTTTCTTACCGTCTCTCATGCCCCCCGCATTGACCGCACAGACCGGAATGGACGTGCTGACACATTCGGTGGAGGCATATGCAAGTCAATGGCGCAATGACTTCTCCGACGCGTTCGCAATCAAGGCCATACGGCTTGTCTTTGGGTACCTCCCGGAGGCCTATAGAAATGGAAGATCGATCTTGGCGAGAGAAAAGATGCACAACGCATCGACGATGGCGGGATGGGCCTTCAGTAATTCCCAGGTCGGCATTGCGCACGCCATGGGACATTCCCTGGGAGCTTTGTTCAAGATTTCACACGGCAGATGCGTCGGAATATTCCTTCCCTATTCCGTAGAATATAGTGCATTAGAGGTCAAGGATAGGTACGTTGAAATCGCAGAGGCCATAGGAGTGGAATACGCGAATGACGACGAGGCCCTGGAGGGATTGCTGGAGGCAATGAAGAATCTAAAGAGACTGATCGGGGAGCCCGACTCAATCAGGAATGCTGGCATTCCAGAGGACGAATTCGATGCGGCCCTTGACGGTCTGGTCGACAGGGCGATGACATCGGCAGTGACCTCGGTATGTCCGAGGATTCCATCCGCCGATGATTATAGAAAGCTCTTCACCTGTGCATTCGTTGGTGAAAGGATCAGCTTCTGAACCGGGGTGGCAGACTGTCCCTCATCTCGATTGCGCTTTCTGTTCAGGCAAAAAAGGATAAGCAAGACAGACTCCAATAGTCTTGTCGCGAGAGGGGAGCTTGTTTGCGCGATTACGATTTGATTGTGATAGGGTCAGGGTCAGGAATGAACCTTGTGGACCGCGCTCGAAGCAGCGGTCTGAGCGTCGCCTTGATCGAGAACGGTCCGTTGGGAGGGACTTGCCTGAACCGTGGATGCATCCCAAGCAAGATACTCATACATCCAGCGGACGTGATTAGAGAGATAGAGGATGCCAGCAAGGTAGGAGTTCATGCAAAGATCAGAGATGTGGATTTCGATTTGGTGCGGCGGCGCATGTGGAATCTCGTACTGGGGGATCGTCAAGGCATGGAACGCGCTGTCCAGTCGGACAAAGAGCTCGGGTATTATCACCTGACAGGGTATTTCATCGGGCCCAAAACCCTTCGAGTGGGAGATGAAGAGATAAGAGGATCCAAGATAATGATCTCGGCTGGAGTCAGGACGAAGATACCTGATGTTCCGGGATTGAAAGAGAATGAGGTCTTAACCTCTGAGAACGTTTTTGGAATTGAGAAGCTTCCGAAGCAGATGGTGATACTTGGAGGAGGATACAAGGCATGCGAGTTCGCTCATTTCTTCTCGGCCTTCGGCACGAAAGTAACGCTGGTAGGCCACAATCCACGTCTTCTCCCCAGGGAGGAGCCAGAGGTCAGCGAACTGGTAAAGAAGAAGCTGTCAAAGTATGTTGATGTTCACGTGAACAAGGACGTTGTACGGGTAGATCAAGAAAGAAGGCGAAGGACGATTGTACACAAGGACAGATCCACGGGTCAGATTGGCGAGGCGGAGGCTGAACACATTCTGGTGACAACGGGGGTAAGGAGCAACTCCGATTTATTGAAACCCGAGGCCGGTGGCGTGGCGATGGATCAAAGCGGTTACGTCGTCGTGAACGAATTCTTGGAAACGAATGTCTCCGGGATTTGGGCGTTCGGAGACATAATCGGAAGGAACATGTACAGACACACAGCGAACTACGAGAGCGACGTCGCTTGGAACAATGCTTTTGGATTGCAGAAAATCAAGATAAGTGAACATGCGGTGCCCCATGCCGTTTTCTCGTACCCCCAGGTCGCAGGTGTTGGTATGATAGAGGAAGAAGCGAAGAAGAAAGGGCTCGACGTCCTGGTCGGTATCAATATGTATTCGAATTGCGCAAAAGGATACGCGATGGGGGATGACGACAGTTTCGTCAAGGTCGTAGTTGAGAATGTGACTCGGAGGATCTTGGGGGCGAGCGTTGTCGGTCCGGATGCTGCGATTCTTCTGCAACCGAT